>DATFKV010000068.1:0-5239 GCA_035268465.1 Cryomorphaceae bacterium
TCCTTTCGCCAATCGAGGCGACCAAAGTCTCACTTCAGCACATCAAGGCAGGCAAGGACACCGTATCGGTAACCGGAAATGTCCTCCGCGATTACCTCACTGATCTCTTCCCGATTTTAGAAGTAGGCACTAGCGCCAAGATGCTTTCCATCGTTCCTTTGATGAACGGAGGCGGTCTTTTTGAAACGGGCGCGGGTGGATCGGCACCGAAGCACGTGCAGCAATTTGTCAAAGAAAATCACCTTCGTTGGGACTCGCTCGGAGAATTTTTGGCCTTGTCGGAGTCGTTGACTCACCTCGGAAAAACATTTGACAACAAGCGAGCCCTCTTACTTGGTGAAACACTTCAAGAGGCAACGGGAAAATTCTTGGATGAAAACAAATCTCCTTCGCGAAAAGTGAAAGAGCGCGACAACCGAGGAAGCCATTTTTACCTCGCCATGTACTGGGCAGAAGCACTGGCAGCTCAAGAGGAAGATCAGGAGCTCAAAGCGGCATTCACTAATCTGGCTTCAGAGCTTCGCGAGAACCTTGAAAAGATCAAAAAAGGTCTTATTGACATTCAAGGCGCACCCGTTGACTTAGGCGGTTACTACAAACCTGAGGAGGAAAAAGTGAACGCAGCCATGCGCCCGAATGAAACGCTCAACAAGTCCATTGACAAGATTTCTGAATTGGTCTGAGATTAATTTCAAAAGCTAAAATGAAGGAGGATAGGCAGCTATCCTCCTTTTTTTATTTGAAATGTTTTCTAATTTAGTCGGCGACGAAAAAAGAAATGATGATGAGACTACTTAACTTTTTCCTAGCCGGCCTGCTCCTGAGTTCGTGTGCCATTCATACCGGCAATACATCCAGCAATGCGGCAGTAACCAACGACAATTTTCGAATAATGGATCTCGCCGTGGGCCAAGCCCAAACTACTCAGGTTTTCGGAATTGGCGGATTAAAGCCCGATGCCTTAGTGCTTGAAGCCAAAACGGCGATGTATAGAAATCACCCGCTGTCGGCGGGACAATTGTATGCGAACGTTACGGTCGACTACAAGCGTTCATTCTACTTGATAGTCGTAACAACTATGGTGACTGTGAGTGCGGATGTGGTTCAATTTAATCCTTCCGAAGATCAGAAAAAGGACGATCTATTTTCAAAACCGGGACTTGGCAATCCAAATTTAGGGGGAACTTCGAGCCCCATTGAAAAGAGTACAAGCGAATTCCTAAACCTCGGACAGCAGGCGGGAGTTTATGCGGCGGGGGAACTAAAAACGATGAAGTTAGAAAACCGGCTCGGGAAGAATCGTTACGAACTCCTTTCAGCCGATTCTTCAAAATACATTTACGATGTCAAAAGTATCTACCTTATTGATGAAGTCAGCTATAATTTCCAACATGGATACTCTGTGGGAGATCAAGTAAAATGGGAAGTTCGCGGCGAATTCAAGACGGGGATGATTGTTGGGGTGAACGAAAAAAAGGTCGTCATCATGAATGAAGACCGATTCACCGAATTTTCTACTAAAGACATTGAACCGATCGAAACCGAATGAGCCATGAAACAAATTTCCGCTTACCTCTTCTTACTGGTCATAATGAATTCCTGTGCTTTCCATTCGGGAATGATGACAGGAAACGCCGAACTGAATTCCAATTCAGAGATTGTGAATTTTGCCATTGGAGAAGCAAAAGCCGTGTATGTATTCGGTATTGGCGGCTTGAATTCGTCCACACTTATGAAGGATGCCAAAGAAGACCTCTACTCGCGTTATCCATTAAAAAAAGGGCAGGCTTATGCCAACGTCGTGGTCGATTTTCGATTAGCGAATTTTATCGTGTTTTGGGTTAATAAAGCGACCATCTCAGCAGACATCGTTTTACTGGATACAACAAAAACCTCAGAAGAACTTCAGATAGTCTTTAAGAAAAGTGAGTTTCAAGCGGAGTCCGATTTATATGCAGATTTATGGGTACAACCCGGCGATTCAGTCTTTTTTGTACGGAACAATGGAACCTTGAAGGTCGAAGTGCGCGAAATCCTTTGGGAAAAGAAAGTATCGGTTGTGACTGAAGATAATAGAATTCTCAACGCCAGAGTATTGAAGCTTTATACCGAGGAAAAGAAAATCACTTTTCCCGGAATCCCTTATAAGGTGGGAGACTTCGTTCAGTACACCGCGCAAGTAACTGATGACCTCTACGAGCAAACCACTGCGGTAGTCAAAGGCATCAACCCCGAAAAAATCTTGATCGTTTATGGCAGCGAAATCGCTGAGGTTGATCCCGAAGAAATATCGGTTACTAATTAAATTACCAAAAATAAAACAGACCAAAATACGATGAAAACCACAAAACTATTTCCTTTACTGATCATAGTAATAGCCGTCTCCTCCTGCGCCTTCCATTCGGGTATGATGAATGACAGCGCCAGCCTCCACGGGCAAGATTTCGAGCTTGTAGGGATGGCAGTCGGACAGGCCAATACTACCCATGTATTGGGAATCGGAGGGCTTGATCCGGATGGACTCGTCTTGGAGGCAAAGCGGAATATGTACAATCTCTTTCCGCTCAAAAAAGGACAGGCTTACGCGAATATTAGCGTCGATTTTAAGCGTTCCTACTTTCCTATTGTCAATACCACTCTAGCGACCATTAGCGCAGATATCGTTCAATTCGGCGAAGCAAAAACAGACAGTCTGCAGAAGCTTTTTAAATACGGGGTCGCAGTCCCTTATTTATCAAATACGAATGACCATGGGGAGGTGGGTATCATGCTAAACGGAGAATTGACTCGCGTAAAAATTCTGAAAAAATCGAATAGTGGTAAGTATACTCTCATAGACTATGACGGTAGATTATATGAAAATATGAGCCAAGTCCTTCTTTTCAATATGAGTGAAGGTTATACCTCTGATCAACTCGATTTCAAAGTTGGTGATCGAGTAGGTTTCAAATCTTACTCCAATAATTCACGAATGGGAAAGGTCGTAGGAATCGTTGGTCAAACCATTGCCATTAAAACCGAAGAAAAAACTTACCAAGTCTTTGCCTCAGATATATCGGGAGTCATCGAATGAGCCGAACTTGTTAATTATTGCAAACTTTTGAGTTCAGTGACTCATCTGAAAATCTTATCTTCGGAAAGATTCAAATACTCCTAAAATGAAACAGACGTCCTTAACCGCCCTAATCTTATTATTTATAAGCTCGCTGTGGGCAGGCACCCCATCGCCATCGGCTGATTCTTTTGTGATAAATAAAGGGCAAATTCGCACCACCGCCGGAGATATCAACCATGCTGTAAAATACCTCTGGACTTCTAATCAGGGCTTGAATGTTCAGTTCAAAAGCACCGGACTCTCTTTTGATACTTACCAAAGATGTGCAGAGGATGGGTCGGTTCTTTTCCATCGCATGGATTTAGATTTTATCGGAGCGAATGGAGATGTAGACTTGTTGGCTCGCAACAGATCCGATCAAGAGTTAAACGTCATCAAGGGCAACAAGCAATACGAAAATATAGGCCTATACGAAGAGCTCATCTACAAGAATGTGTACAAGCATATCGATATAGTGGCTCACTCGGGCAGCACCCATTTCAAATACGACTTCATTCTAAAAGAGGGCGCTGACGCCAATGATATCCGAATGGAGTACAAAGGATTTGACGCTTATCAAGCCGAGGCAGGCGCCATCACTTTCTCCCTTTCGGGAAAAACAGTCACCGAAAGCATTCCCGAAAGCTGGCTGACGGCTTCGGGCGAGCGCATCCAAGTAGAATACAGAATCGTCGAGGAAAGTGAAAACTCGATTGTCGTTGGTTTTGAAATCTGCGATGATAGTCACCAAAATGAGACGATGGTGATTGACCCCGAGGTGATTCCCGAATGGAGCACCTACCATGGCGATAGTCTGTACGACACGGCAAACGCAGTTGTAACAGATTCTTTGGGCTTCATCTTCATCGCGGGAACTACGGAGAGTTTAGAAATGATTGCATCGGCAGGTTCTTACCAAAACACTTACGCCGGCGGAGAGTCGGATGCCTACTTGACAAGAATGAATCAGCACGGTTTGCGGCAATGGAGTACCTACTACGGAGGTAGTGGTACAGATGAATCAATCGGATTATGCATAGACAACTACAATAGAATATACCTCGTCGGCCAAACGAACTCCGTTGACTCCATTGGAACGGAAGAGTCGCAGCAACCTGCCAATGCCGGTTTGAATGATGGGTTCATAGCGGCATTCAACCGTTTCGGAGCGCTGCTTTGGGACACCTATTTTGGCGGAGAAAATGACGACCTCCTCTGCGATTGCTTTGCTTTTAATAACGGCAGAGTGATAGCTTTGGGTACCACTGAAAGTCCTCAATTATTTTTAAACAACGGATTCGTAACGAACACCGCACACGCGGGCGCCAAGGATATTTTTCTGGCTTCATTTGACGGCGAGGGAAGTTTGTCAAATGGCAACTTCTTTGGCGGAACGGGAGATGATGAAGCGGTGGCGGTTGACATTAATGCTCAGGGTGGTCTTTTCGCTGCAGCGAATACCAATACTGCTTCCGGACTTGCCACTTCTGATGCCTATTCAGAATCTCTTCAAGGAGAAAATGACGGATTAATCATCCGAATGGATACCCTTTTCGGGGTTTGGTGGTCGTCCTATTTCGGAGGAGCAGGAAATGATTTTATTACGGACATTGATGTCGAAAATGACTCGGAATTGTTCTACATCGGCGGCTATACCGATGGAACAATCGATCTTGTCGTTGATACTGTATCTGCCCAATTGGAGCCGGGCGGAATGGAAGATGGCTTCGTTGCCAAGCTTTCTGAAAATGCCTTTAGCGAATGGTTTACTTATTCCGGTGGGCCCGAAAATGATCGAATCGTTTCAATCGATTTAGACATTGACACTTCCCTCTACGTAGTGGGAGTTACGGCATCTGATACCAACATTGTTTTCTACGATGAGGATTCCGTTCCATCACAATTCTATGGAGAGGTTGATTCTTATCTGGCCCGATACGATTCGGAAGGCCCACGGGTATATTCGAAGTACATCGGAGGCGAAGGACTTGATAGGGCTGAAGGACTGGCTGTGTTGGGCCGAACAGCTTATTTTGTAGTAGGATCAACTACCTCTGAATTCAACATGGTGTTAACATCTGAAGATCAGCCCACGGCTCATCAAGATTCTTATGCCGGAGGAGTTGCCGATGCCTTCTTTGCCAG
>DATFKV010000069.1:0-2702 GCA_035268465.1 Cryomorphaceae bacterium
GTGCTCGTCTATCGTGAACTTTTCCACATCCTCACAAATAAACTCGAGGTGAGGATACTTCGTTCTGGCAATTTCGATGGCAGTGGGGGCAAAATCGATTCCGATTCCGCGCTTTGGTTTTACCGAATTCAACAAATCACCCGTCGAACAACCCAATTCCAAAACCGTTGATCCTTCGGGAATAATGAAAGAAAACTGTTTTTCGATGCGTTTGTGGTAAAAGCTGTTTCGGCGTCTCCACTTATCTCTGCCGGGAGCTTTACTTTCAAAATAATCTCTCAATTTTTTCTTGCCACTTTCCATAGAGATGTGTTCATCCGGTTTCGATAGGGCGGCAAAGATAGAATAAATTGAGATGTGCAAAGATGAGGAGGTTTTCATCAAATCGCCGGCTCAGCCCATCGCGGAATCATTGAAGCTTTGAGGGATGAGTCAAATGTCCGCCACTGCATGAATCGAAGGGGTGAAAGGTCTTTGGTTCTCTGCGATCGCCTACTTTTTGAAATAGCCGATTTCTGCTCCAAACAAGGTAATGAGAAGCGTTGAAACCTAAACTCGTCTTTACAATGTGGCGATGAGGGCTAGGTACGAGCAAAGAAACTACTCCGCTTATAACCGTTGGATGAGCCAAGATTTCACATATCCCATGCGGCAAAACTACTACCGGTCATGGCTTACTCCAATATGGGATTTTTAGAAACAAACCACATTTCTACGCTGCCTTTTCCCTTGGCATTGATTGCACCTCGACTTTCAAAAACGAAGCCCTCCTCCTCTTTGATGGCGTCATATACAGCTTTGCTGATGTTCACTTTCCCCACTTCGCCGCTTGACTCGATACGACTGGCGGTATTGACGGTGTCGCCCCACAGATCGTATTGAAACTTCTTGACGCCAACTATTCCGGCTACCACTGGGCCGGCATGTATGCCGATTCGCATCTCAAAAGCAGGCAGACCTTTGTGATCCATTTCGCGTTTTCTGCTATCAATGAAGTGCTGCATTTCCAGCGCGGCGTCCACTGTTTTTTTAATGGACCTGTTTGATTGATCTGACAGACCTCCTGCAGCCATATAGGCATCGCCGATGGTCTTAATTTTTTCAACACTGAATCTTTCCATGATGCCGTCGAAGGCTTGAAAACAGGTGCCTATTTCCGCTACCAACTCCTTTGGTGTAAACCACTCTGACTTTCGAGTGAATTCCTTAAAATCAGAAAACAAAATAGAGACAGTGTCGTATTCGCGCGCTTCGGACTTTCCTTTTGACTTCAATTCTTCGGCTACATCTTCCGGAAGGATGTTCAGTAAGAGGTCATCTGATCGCTGTTTCTCGAGAGAGATGACATCATTCATTCGGCGCAGCGTCACGTTGGAATCTCGCTTTATTTTGTACCGGTTGTAGACCAAAATCAGTAGACCCAGCAAGAGCAACGATCCGACTATAACGGCATTTCGAATAATCCTTTGCGTCGAAATTTCAGCCTCAGCTAGCTCCCTGTCTTTCTCTTGACTCAACTTTTGCAGATTCATTTCTTGCTCAAATTGAAACATGCTTTTCATATCGGCAACTCTCTGCTTTAAGCTTCCCGAACTGAAGTGGTCCTTGACGTCGTTGAACATCGTAAGGTAAAAATGAGCCCTTTCAAAATTGCTTTTCCTCGCATAGGCCTGACTTAAAACCTTCGCCGCTTGAATGGTGCTCAATTCATCAGCTGATTTTCCCTCTTCAGAATTTCGCATTCGCAAAGCAGATTCTCCGTAGTATATGGCGCTATCTAAAACGCCCGACTCGAGATAAACTTCCGCAATGAAAGAATAGGGACGCACCAAGGTAAACGGATCTCCAATCGTATCCCTTCCTCCAATGGATTTGTTCATGTAATAAAAAGCCGAATCGAGCGAAGATGTCTTTAAATAGAGCTTTCCCAAATAGAGATAGCACTCGTTTAACCGATATTGGGATTCGCGCTCGGTGTAAATTTCTATTGCTTTTGAAAAATACTCTTTGGCCAGACGAATACTGTCCATCTCGGTGTAGGAAAGCGCCATTAAATAAATGGAGATATCATTGTTGTCATACTTAAGCGACAGATGGAAATTCTTTACCGCATCCTCGTAATACTCCAACATGTAACTAATCAAACCCAGATGCATGTAACTTTTGGAAATTCCTTCTTTGTGATTAAGCTCAGTAAATAACTCGAGAGATTTGAGCAAGTAACCCGTTGCCTCAGCAGGATTATTCTCAACCCCCACATAGTATTTCCCCAGATCATAAAGGGCTTCTGCTACGCCAAGATCGTAATCAATCTTTTCGGCCAGCGCTTTTGCCTTCAAGGAGAAAAGGAGCGATGAGTCTCTTTCTTCTACCAGCGCACGCTTTGAAAAGAGATCTGAAAGCCCGATCAGGATATCTACTTGCGCGGGAGTCTCTTCATTGACATCAAGCATATTTATCAAGGAATCCGTTTCTGAGATTCTCCGGTTTTGGCTGTAGCCGAAAAAGGCCGATGATAGAAGTAGCAGAAGCAGGAGAATGGCCCTCATGATTGCCCTTTTATTGAAAAACCGAAAGTAGACAAGTATGGCAAAGTATTCTTGGTTAGACTGCAAGCGCGCAATTTAGTGGAATTTTAGTTTTCCCTTGTAAAAAACACTCCCTAAGCTTAGTTGAAGTTGGGAAGTACCTGACAGATTTCG
>DATFKV010000070.1:0-5490 GCA_035268465.1 Cryomorphaceae bacterium
GAAACTACATCGTAGAGATGTATGAGGGTGGAGCCTTGATCGGAAAAACAGACTTCGATTTGAAATAATTAAAAGAAGGCTCTTACTTGTACATTACCGGTATGAATGGAGCGGGTATCTTCTGATTTGCGGCCATTGTAGGTCAGGCTGAGCTGGAGATTTTTCCCCAAATTTCTTTGAACTCCCGCCGCCCAAGTTATGTTCTGACCGTTTTGCAATCCTTCGAGCATCTCGTATGATAAGCTATTGTTCACGGCCCCCACATAGTCTATCGTGATATAATTTATTTGAACGAAGTAGGTTCCCTTTTCAATTTTACTCAAGCGTAAGTCTGCACCGAAATCAACTATTTCTGCCGCTTCACCACCTAGGTCGGAGGCGTTTTCTTTAAGGGTATACTCCCCGGAAAGATTTGCTCTGAAAGCAGTGCTGGGTTGGTATGAAAGAGTAGGCTTTACGGCAATGTAATCTATGGAGTAATTTCGACCTTCTAAGAAATCTGAACCGCTCAAGCGATTTCCCGTTTCTTGTTCGATGATGGCGCCGTATTTAGATGTGAAATTGTAGCGCAAACGCATGATATGAGCGGTGTTTTCACGCTCTTCAAATCCTGAAGTGAGCGGTGTCTTACTCGTTTGTTCACTGTATGTATAATCCACCCCAAACTTGGAACTCGTTCGATTGAAGAAAAAAGTGTTTCGGATACTCGAAGATTGGGAGATTAAATTTTCGGTTCCCGAAGGATCAGCAAAAGGATTGAAGCGATCGACTTCATCTTCTTGACGGGTTTTTCGCTGAACGCGGAAGGCAGTCTGATTGCTGAATCTGGCCAATACCTTTTTTAAACCTTCTTCCTTCATCCAAATTCCGGCAGGACTGATATTAAGACTCTGAGAAAACTGATTGGAATAAGCTCTTTCGTAGTCATCCGTCGGAGTAAAAATCCTCAGATATCGTTCACCATCTTCGGGTCTTGCATTTTCAAATTCATTGAGTTCTTTAATTCCATTGTCATTGTAGTCAATCCACGTAAATGGTGCTTGTCCTGTCGGATCCAAGATGTAAATGAATTCTTGTCTTCGCTCAAGCCCGGAACCGATTTCGTAAAATGTGTTGGCGGTGATGGTATTTTTGAAGAACCTCCCCGCATATTCCAAGCGCATCAGCAGTGTTTCTTCGGGGTCTTGCTCGGTCGATTCTTCATCTACAATTTCCAGAATTCGATTTGAAACGGTTGCCTTAACCGTATTTTTAGGATTGCCTAACAAAGACATCTCCGCGCCATAGTGAATGGCGTGTGTGCTCTCAGAGTAGTCATCCAGATCTGCGGCGAAGTCCGTTCTTTCGCGATAGAAAACTTTATAGCCAATATCAGATGAATCCAAATTGGCAATGTAAAACTGCCAATCATAAAATTTGTAAGCTCGAGTAGAGAGCGTATCACTCCCCGGGGCAAAAAGGAGGTTGTCTTCGCGCTCGTCGGTGAAGCCAAGTTTGGTAATCCAAAGATCTTTTTCCGCTAAGGACTTGTGTCGCGTAAAACGGGATTTCACAGCACCTTCAGTCTCAAGGATACTTCCGATAAACCAACCTCGAAAACCTTCCAAATCCAGATTGGCGTTCAAGTTGTTTTTTATCCCGGTGTAGTCACTTCCCGCGTCGAAACGATCCAGGGAGTAAATCAAGTTGTATTTGTTCGTTTTTTCAATCCCCACGGCACCCGTTACAATATTTTGCGCATTGTTTTCCAAACTGTCGTTTAAGTTCCAGTTCCTCGTGAACTCTACTGAGCGATAGGGTTCAATCGGACGGAAGTTTCTCCCTCTTGATTCCACCAATGCTCTACCAAAAACTTTTGCTGCGTTGGGTTTGCTCGATAGAGGTTCTGTATGCTCAATTCTGGCAAACAAGCCGTGGCTTAAGTTGTCATTGTTTCCAATTTCTGAAAAAGTGTTCTGATCGTCATTGGAAAAGCCTGCCTCCAGGCTTGCTGAAGTTTTTTCAGTGAATTTTGCATTTGCTCCTGCCATTAGCAATTGATTTCTTTTTGGGGCTACCAATTGACGTAAAGGGGCATAATTTCCATTTCGGAAAACTTGCCCATCTGCCACTGTTGGCGCCACCCATATAAATATTCGGCCCGTGGCGTCAAACCCCTGCTGAATATAATCTCCGTTTCCCTCACCTACCTCGCTAAAGTTGACATTGTAGAGAGGTGAAGTCGGACCTGTGACGCGCACAAAGACGGAATCGAAGCCAAGAGAGTCAACCAACGTATACAGAATTCGGTCGTTGCTATACTCAGAGACTTCTTCAAAACCGGGCGCAATGGCCGATTGCAGATCATCCCCGGCATTGTTCAAGATGATTCGGTCTTCGTCCGTTAAGTCTTGTTGGAGCGGTTGGTTCTTGGCATCTTGTTCACTGAAAAAGTTGACGAAAAATTGAAAGCGGTCGTTTTCCACGCCTGTAGAAGTTTGAACAAGACTGCGAGTATAGTTTGCATCGGTGTATTGAAACTCAATCGCGATCCGCTTGTCTTTGTTGATGAGTTGGTTTGCCGTAAAGGTTATTTCTGCCGTGTTGTAGTCTATTACATAGTCGTTTTGCTGACCTCTCTGCATCTCTTTTCCATCGATGAAAACCCGCTCAGTTCCTGCCAAGACGATGATGAAAGTTTCGTTTTCATTTCCGCGCAAGCGGTAGGGTCCTTGATTGCCTTCTTCGCCTTGCAGGATATTTCTGGCAAATTTACCGCGAGAGACGGCGGCGCTTGTTTGGGTGAAAAAAGTGTAGTCGCCTGCGCCCATTTTACGTCGGGTTTCATAGGATGCTCCTTGAGCCCTTTTGAAATAGGTCGAGAAATAGCCAATTGGCCGTTGAATAATAAAATCTCCCGCGGTGAGCTTATTCTTGTCGTCATAGAGCTGAATAAAAACTTGATCAAACTCTTGGAGTTGTGCGGTATTTCCTTCGGGCTGTATGGGAATATTGTCGTCGGTTACGGAGGCGAGGACACTAATCTCGTCGGTGAGCTTTCCGCTTAGTTGAAGGCTGAGGGTGCTGTTCACGGTGAGGTCTTGGTTGTTTCCGAACCCCAATCCCCGTGAGATGCTCCCTGTTTTATTGAGCTGGGTAGAACCGAATACAGACGCTTGCTGAGGTTCAGGTCTGAAGGTATAAGGGTCGGAATAATAGTCTTCCCCTTTTTGAATGATCGAAGGCGAGCGTCGCCGATATTTTCGGCTGAGGTCAATTGCCAAAACCCGATATGAAACGTCAATCGTTTTTGGAAGCTCGGGCCCTTTCCAAATTAGCTTGGCCTCTGCGGGCCGCAAAGAATACCATGAGTCAGGGACAACTTCACCCTTTGATTTTACCACAAGAGAATTTGGATCGATGCTAAGTGTGTCCAGAGCGATCGTGTCTCCTTGGGGTACTACAATTTTACTTCTGAATGAATCGAAATCTTGGGCACTAAGAGTTAGTGTACCGCTAGTGAGGGCGATAAGAAACAACCTTGAAATTGTCGCTTTCTTTAGACGACAAAAGCACGGTAGTAAAGGGAATCTATTAACTTTGAGCGTCGGCAAAAACATCGATTTGGCCACGGGGGCTCCTAAGAATACGCAATTTGAAGCTTAAAATTATATCGTACAACGTCAACGGCATTCGAGCAGCCATCCGCAAAGGATTTTTCGGATGGCTCAAAGCCGCATCTCCCGACGTGATTTTAATACAAGAAACCAAAGCAAAGCCCGAACAAATCGATATTTCAGAGGCAGAGGAGCTAGGATACAAGTGCTATTTTCACAGTGCAGAAAAGGCAGGTTATTCGGGTGTGGCGATTTGGAGTAAAATGCCGCCGGATAGAATCGTAGAAGGTTGTGGGATTGAGAAATACGATCGTGAGGGTAGGGTCTTAAGGGCCGACTTCGGAGACTTATCCGTTTTGAGCACCTATTTTCCCTCGGGAAGCAGCGGAGAGGCACGTCAAGCTTTTAAGATGGATTTTTTGGCTGACTTTACCGTTTTTATTGAAGCACTCAAGATAAACAGGCCGAATCTTGTCATCGGAGGAGATTACAACATCTGTCATCGAGCTATCGACATTCACAACCCTGTTTCGAATAAAAATTCCAGCGGATTTTTACCCGAGGAGCGCGAGTGGGTTTCTCAATTCTTAGGTTCCGGTTTTATCGATTCGTTCAGAAAGGTAAATGGTGATGTAACCGATAAATATTCTTGGTGGACCTATAGATTCAGTGCTCGTAAAAAGAATTTGGGTTGGCGTATTGACTACCAAATGGTGTCGCAACCTTTAGAAGAATCTATCGTTAAAGCCCATATATTGTCGGACGTGTTCCATAGTGATCACTGCCCTGTCTCTCTTGAACTCAACTTAAATGATTAGAACATTTTCTTCGTTTCTAAACCGCTTTCTTTTTGTACTTATTCTGATTTTGGTCGTCAACGGATGTGGTAACTCCCCCGCTGAAAACGGTGAATCAAACGGTGAGGTGAACCATGAGTTGAGCGGGGGACTTTTTAAAATGAGTCTTTCAGACAATATACTCAGTATTTTTCCTCATAACTTGATCGATGCGGCAGCCTTCAACTTGATGAATCAAGTATACGAAGGGCTCTTCGAACTTGACCAAGTAACGAACGAATTTAAGCCAAAATTGGCAGAGTCATATTCGATCAGTGAAGATGGAATGACTTATAGAATTGTACTCAAGAAAGGTGTCTTCTTTCACGATGATCCCATATTTCCCGATGGAAAGGGTAGAGAAGTCAAAGCAGACGATGTCATTTACTGTTTTACCAAGTTGTGCGAACCATCAGAAAATAATGCCCTTTACCCTTACGTGATTGACATCATAAAAGGGGCGAGTGATTACCGGAAAGCTAAGCTGGACGGAAGAAAGACAGCCCCAAGCCCTGAAGGATTGAGACGTGTAGATGACTACACTCTCGAAATTGAATTGGAACATCCCACCCCCAATTTTTTAGCTATTTTGACTCATCCATGCTGCTGGGTTTTTCCTAAAGAGCTGTACGAGTACGAAGATCAGGTTAACAATTGGTGCATTGGTACCGGACCATTCAAGGCATTTACCATAAAGATGAATGATGTAATCATCTTTCAAAGGAATCAAAATTACCGAGAGATTGATTCCTCGGGAAGAGCCTTGCCGTACTTGGATGCAATTCGATGCAACTTTGTTGAAAATGAGCAAGAACAGCTCGATGCATTTCTTGAAGGGAATTTGGATCTGATTTTCAGCGTACCAAGAGACAATGTGCAGCAATTGGTTGAATCTTCAAAAAATCAGAATGCCACTTACGGTATTTTAACCACTCCCGGTATGCGGGTTGAATATTATGGATTTCAACATAGAAGCGCGTTGTTCGGAAACGAAGATGTTCGAAAGTCGATAAACTATGCCATCGACCGTCAATTTTTAGTAGATAGCGTTCTCAAAG
>DATFKV010000071.1:0-4971 GCA_035268465.1 Cryomorphaceae bacterium
TTATAAAATGAGCGAAGAGCTTCAATATACGGCGTTCCAGAGTCGATACCGAGACAAGCAATACATCGGGGCGGGTGGATTTGGCAAAGTTTACAAGGTTTTTGACCACGCCAAGAATCACTACGTTGCCCTCAAGGTGTCGGATGTAAGGCCCGAGTGGAATAAATTCACTTTAAAAAATGAAGTTGAGCTTGTCAACAAGCTCAATTACCACCGCAACATTGCTCGTTATGATGCTTGCTACCGGTTCAATACCGGTATCACCGGTGAGATGGATTTTGCCTTGCTGAAATTTTATGAGGATGGCAACTTAGAGCAATTTTTGAAGAAGTCAGAGCTCTCGCAAGAAGACAAGAGACTCATCATTGGCGGTATCTTAAACGGACTCTCATTTCTGCACGACAACAACATCATCCATCGGGATCTCAAAGCCGAGAACATTCTGATGAGCAGGGAGGATGGAGTTTGGACGCCAAAAATTACGGATTTTGGCTTGAGCCGAGAAGTCA
Source organism: Cryomorphaceae bacterium (assembly GCA_035268465.1). Classification (GTDB taxonomy): domain Bacteria; phylum Bacteroidota; class Bacteroidia; order Flavobacteriales_D; family Cryomorphaceae; genus JAKVAV01. The sequence goes on from DATFKV010000071.1 coordinate 510, forward strand.
ATCAATCGACTAACATCACCAACTCGGCGGTAGGTATTTCTTATGCGTATGCAGCCCCCGAACAAATTCTGAATCAAAAGATTTACCGCAACGTCGATATCTGGGCCATCGGAGTCATCATCTACCGCATCATCGCAAACGAACTCCCTTTTATCGACAAGGAGAATGCCGATAAGAAAAGTGTCAATACCCAACTGGAGATCAGTAAGAAAATCACTTCGAACCAGCTTCCCGAAAAATTGGAGACTTTGGAGGAGCCGTTTCGGTCCATCATCAAAAGGTGCTTGGTAAGTGATCCTTTGGAGAGAGCACAAAAACCGAGTGAACTCATTGCTCTTTTGAAGGGAGATAAATCAAAGGCCGAGACGACGGATTCTGAAAAAGAAAAGACTCCCCCTTTGGCCGCAGATGATGATGTTTTAGACTCATCTGATGAAAAGACGGTTCTAAACCTTCGGCCTTCGGAACCTCGAAAGCAATCGGAATCAAAAATTGAAGAACCCGCCCCTACTCCTCCCGAATATGAAATGCCCAATCAAAACCAAACTCAGTTTATTCCACAGACGCAAGATCCTCAAAACGAAGTTCAATCTGAAGAGGAAGAACCGGTCATTTCTCATGGAGTCACCGGCGATCGTAAGGGCGGACCATCGGCAATCATAATTGCGGGAATAGCGATTTTCGTTTTAATCGGAGCGGGGTTCATCTGGTGGCTGATGAGTGGAGAGTCCACTGCTTCCGACAATCAATTGAAAAAAAGTGCGGAGGTCTCTTTTATTCCTCAAGGCGATGCCCTGCCGGAGGCTTCTGATAATGACTACGGGGACTTGGAAGAACAGATCAAGGAAAACGCGGAAAATTCAGCTGAACTCAATCGCATTGAAGAGGAGCTGTTAAAACTCGCGAAGGATCCCGCTAACGCCGATAATTACCGCCCTTATTATCTATTGGCTTTAAGCCAATCAGTCAATTCCCGTTCTCCGAGGGTCATCTTTGAATCGTTGAGAGAAAGCGCCACCATCGCAGCCAATAACAACTCGGCCGGTGAATTATTGAAGGATTTAGATGGAGAAAAAAGCGAAGCCTTCGAACGAACCTCAAGTCTCCGAAAATGGAGCGAAATAATCGAGCAATTGGAAAATTACCGGTAAGCGGCAAAGACTTAAATGGTATGAAAATGACAAAGAAAAGTAGTGCAACGTTGTGGAAATTCCAGCTGATTCTGTTCGCTTCGGTATTTGTGGTCAGTTGCTCTGACGTGGATGTAAATTTTCAAGTCAATGGCCAAGATGCACTGAACGGAACGGAGACTGAAGAAGAATGGCTAAACCCTGATTCGACAGACATTTTGCAGGTTTATGTTGGCGATACAGTGATTTTCAGAAATACGAGTCAACCCCAAGAAAACATCAGTTCACAAAAATGGGATGTAGATGGAGATGAATTGGTGGATGAAAGGTTTAATGGAATTTCAGAGTTTAAGACAGTCTATACCAGACCGGATCGTTTCATGGCTGCGCTGTGGGTCAACGATGCCGCAGTTCCGGTAAGGAAGTGGATAGAAGTGCAGGGCGATTTCGAAGTATTTGACGAGGTTTTGCCGAGCGTTAGCTTTATTCAACCTTCGGGGAGAATGGTAGAAACCGAAAGTCGGACTTTTAAGCTGGAAGCCTCACTTACAGAAATATACAACTCAGACTCTATTGTTCTAAAAGTGAACGGGGATCTCACGGAATTCAATTTTGACGAGGCCACCGGAGCTCTCGAACAAGAGTTGAGATTGGCAAACGGGGCTAACGAAGTAGAGCTCATGGCCTATACTGAGGATGGAAGCGTCTACTCCGATATGGCTTTGATTTCCTACCAAACTTCAAGGCCGAGTCCGGGAAAAACATCGGCTGTTACGACAACCGTAAATCTGAACAAAGAAAAACCGAAATCAGAATCTGAGCTGGACAATGTTTTTTCTTCCAATGAAAACTCTAAACCCGAGCCAAAGACCGAACCTGAACCTGTTCCTGAACCTAAGACGAAGTCTGAACCTGAGGAGGTGAATGTGAATTTGACCGATTTCGCGAAAGCGGGCTACCGCTCCGATGGTGTCAATGAAGCTTGTTTGAGCGATCCGGTTGAAACGTATTCATTCACCATTACTCCTTCAAAGTTGGTGCGAATCGATGACTTCGTGGTTTTTAATACGGTCTGCGGGTCGTTGGAAATTACCGTGACCTCTGCTGAAGGCGAACTACTGACAACCATAGAAACATTGACTGAAGGAAAAAGTCAAATTTCATTTGGCCTCTACACCGACGAAGTGTTTTTACAAAAAGGAGTTCAGTACACCTTTAGCCTGAAGCCAATGAAAGGTAATACAAATTGCGGCAGCACTGAAAATCCAAAGCTCGTTGACACGAAGGGCTGCGCGCCTGAACTGAGAAAAAGAGCTCACTTGACGACCAATTTTAAAGGAAAATCCATTATCCACGACATCACTTATTCTTATTGATATGAAAAACATTTACGCATTGATTTCAATATCGATCCTACTGTTAACATCTGCGATCTCCATGGCACAGGGCTGTGAGGATCCTATCGTCGAAATTATTTCAGGCGATGCCGATGGGGACGAGATGGTTTGTTCAGGCGTACCATTTACCCTGCGAGTGACGAACATGAGTTGCGAAAATCCCGAAGATTACTACTTCGTGTGGTCAGGGGTAGGACCGGGAACAACTGTTGACGGGAATCCGCAAGTGGTTATTCCTGCACAAACCAACGGCACCGCGTCTCCGAATGAAATCACCATTTCTCTGGTGATCTGGGAAGATGTCGACGAGGATATGGACACGGCAAATGATACCATCATCGGAACAGATGATATTACGCTAGAAATTTTACCGGAAATGGCCGTATCAATCGGAGTAAGTGCAGGCTCTCCACCCTTGTGTTTGGGAAACGATATTTCATTGGTAGCGACGGTAACGGGTGGCGGAGGTCCGCCTTATTCAACTATTTCCTGGTCGGGCGACGTGTCAGGCAACCAGCTGAGTGTAACGGACAATAACGTAAATCAAACTTCACCGACTTACACGGTAGACATTACAGACCAAGATGGATGCATGGCCTCGGAAACCAATGATGAAATTACCATTAACCCTCTGCCGAATGCCGCGGTGACAGGTTCGGCTATTTACTGCCTGGGAGAAGAGATTTCTTTGGATGTGAGCAGCGCAAGTACGATCACTGATTGTGAGTGGGATGTAGTGTCGGGTGCAATCAACTCATCGGCGAGTTCAGACGAGTGCTCTTTGACTATCCCCTCCGTTTCTACCGATGATACCAACGATTATTTTGTTACAATCACTGATAACAACGGTTGTAGCGGTGTTTCAAATCCGTATGGGGTGGAAGTCTATGAACTGGAAGTCTCCATTTCAGCCGATTTGAGCGAAGTCTGCTCCAATGCCGCTAGCGTGCCCCTGGATCTCGATGTAATAACGGGTGCGCCGTTGACCACTCAGCAACTTACGGCAAATGGAGTTCCTATTAATGTTGGAGCGGCAATTTTCGATCCCGAAGTTGGAAATACGGGAACATTCAATATCGTCTATTCCGCTACCAACCCGGGCTGCTCTGACTCCGATGAGATAGAGATCGAAGTCTTGCCGATTCCCGATGTTTCCGTAACGGGAGACATTCCAACGGTCTGTAGAAACAATAGTTCAATTGATCTTGCCGATTTTGTTTCTCCCGAAGGTGGCGTATTCAGCTCAGCCGATGTAAGCCTTCCCGGCGATGGAAATTTAGATCCGGTCGAATATCCGGCAGGTTCAATAGACTTCACTTACGAATTCCAAGCCGCTAATTCCTGCATAAATAGCGCGAGCAGCTCATTGGTCATCGACCCCGAACTCATCGCAGAAATGAACGAAGGGTTTTCGATTTGCCAAGGATTTCAAACCAATTTAGGAGCTAACCCTACGGGCGGTGCCGGCTCGGGATATACTTTTTCATGGAGCAATCCCAACGGTTTGGGTAACCCCAATTCCCAATCACCCGAACTACTGCCTACGGTACCTGAAGGCACCTATGATTTCGTGTTGACTCTTACCGATAACAATGGATGCGAAACCAGCGGCGAACAAACCGTAGAAGTGGCAGCTCAACCATCGGTTGCCATTACCCACGAACCCGCCAGCTTCTGCGACACCGACACGCTGATAATGACCGCCAATGTGGAAGGAGGAACCGGAGCATTCCAATACTTCTGGGAAAATGAAACGGGAACGAATCAACCAAACACCTTCGATACAGGGCCAATAGTTGGCTCTAGAGAAATATCAGTGGTAGTGGTCTTTCCCGACATTGCTCAAACGGGTTGTGAGACAACAAACTTTGACACGCTGGTAGTGGCATCGCCAAGCCCGAACCCTTCCATCCTGAGCATTCCCGAATCCAATAC
>DATFKV010000072.1:0-3135 GCA_035268465.1 Cryomorphaceae bacterium
AAGGGAGAAAAGCTAGCTTTAATAAAAGAGGATACAAACGGAAGGAACGATTTTCTTTTGGCGCCGTGCAGCCCTGAAACCTTCAAAATTATGTATGGAATTACCGATTACCACCCGAGTTGCGCGGAGAATTTAGCCAAAAGTCTACATCCGTTCGGTATAGAACCGGTGGACATTCCTACAGCTTTCAATATTTTCATGAACGTCGAATTTGACCAAAACGGAAAGTTGACGGTATCACCACCTACGAGTCAGCCCGGAGACTACCTCATCATTGAGGCACTCAAGGATTTGGTGGTAGGTTTAACGGCTTGTTCGGCCGAGGACAGCAACAACGGGACCTTCAAGCCCATACACTACGCAATCGAACCGGTTTGACGACGTAGAATTCTAACCTGTGAGCGTAGAGTTTCCTACGCAACCGGCTGATGATAGTGCACTCAGTCGCGGTGTGACAAAATTAATACCTCCTTCTAAAGTGTTAGTTTTCAATCAGTAGTAATTATTGAAGTGAGTTTGAGAACCAATCTTGGTTAGCGGCAATGTTATTGAACATTTGTGATCAAACAAAAATCTACAACATGCACAAAAGAAAACTATTTACCATCGGACTTCTGGCTACAGGCTTATTATTTACTGCTTGTAATGATGATGACGACGATGACTTTGATCCTATCTTGGGTCCTAGTCTCAGCGTTTCCGAACTCAATACAAATACTTCGGGCGGAGGTGATTTACTTATTCAACAAGGCGAATCTTTGAAATTTGCTTGGAATGCCGAGGAGGGAGCAGAAAACTTAGATCAATTTGCCGTTAGTATTACCGGAGCAAATCCGGTCATTCCGATTCCGACCAGTACCGAGGGAAATGATTTTCCATACGACATTGACAATTCGGATGACGAACAGTACCAAGACACTCTAATCTTTATTCAGGCCGGCACCAATTTGGGCGTGACCAATTATACCTTTACGGTTACCGATGAGGATGGAGCTCAGACATCCGTTTCTTATGATGTAACGGTTGAGGCGCCTTCTAATCTGGCCACCTTTGGCTTTACTTGGATGAGAACCGGAAGTAATCCGGGAACAGGTTTAGACCAGTTTGGCTTAGCTTGGAACAGCAATACCAGCGCCAATGCCATCGTGAAAGAAGATGAAGCCACGCTTTTCGTGGAGCTCACGGCTGCAGATTGGACATCTATTCAGACACAAGCAGCATTAACAGACGCAATCATTGATGCAAATGATGCGGGGGCAGAAGTCGTTGAATACACCGGAGTTTCCGCGGAGGAAGACGGAACCTATGATGATTACCTCGGTGTTCTTTTCGATGGAGAACCCTATATTTTGCATATTCAAGAAGGCGATGTGGAAACGGGGACTGTCGGAACAACCATTACCATATTAGGAGAATACAGGAACTAACCGTTGAATCAGACGAAAGTAAAGCCGCACCGGTTGGTGCGGCTTCCTTTTTTGTTTTCGTTCGGAGAAGTCAAGCTGCAATGAAACCATAGTTAGCATGAAGCTAATCCGGGCAATTGCTGAATTGTATTGAGCTTTGAGGTGCACTTGAAAGTAACTACCCAAATCCACCAAATTCTTGTTGATTTAATTCCTCAACAAAGGAATTTTTTACGCGAGAAGACAAGGGTGCGGATTCGAACTCGGCGGAAGAAAAAGGCTTTTGAATTGACCATTATTCTTGGTCATCATTGATTATAATGACTTGAAAAAGCTCCAATTGAAAGGGAGTTGACCGCGTGGTTTGTTAACTTGTTTTTTTAAGAATCGGAATCATCATCACTCACAATCAGAGGGTGATCATTATCGGCTTTTCCCAATATATCGGTCATCACTTTTATGGTGCTGTAGAGCATTAAAATAACGGTGACTATTCCTCCTACTAATGCTGAGGAGACTCCCAGAGTGAGCCAATAGACGCCGTTGTACCAATCTTCCGGAAGATTGTCTGCTTCAACCAAAGGGATGTTGGTCACTTGAAAGAATATGATTGCCGTAATAAAAAGGGTGGCGTCCCATTTCCCCAGTCTCTTCACGTGTTGGTAGTGCGAGGTTTTCAGTCTCGATTCTGAGCCGGAACTCAGGCCCAGCAGTGTCAGAAGTAGAGCCATTATGGTGGCGGAGGCCAATACCACGGTATTGCAGAGCATGTTTACACCGGGTACACTGGATTGGATGAGTTGTTTTGCTTCGTATTCTGATAGACTTCCTACCAAAAAATACCCGATGCCGGCAAAACAGGCAGATACTACGCCTCCGATGATGGCCCTCTTTGTCGATCGGTTTAGTTTAATCATAAAATTACCTAAGAAAACTCCATACCATTTGAGGCATCAATTTTGAAAAGACTGAAATGACCTAATTGAACCAAATGGAGAAAGAAGATCTAAATCCGGATAAAGAGAAAAAAAAGAAAATAGCCCGAGTCGGTATCGGGTCAAAAGGAGTTGTTTATGTTCTGATCGGTGGTTTGACTGCTTGGGCAACCTTCGGTAGCGGAGGAAAGAAAACGGGAAGTGACGGTGCACTGGAATATTTGCTTGGACAACCGTTCGGTCAAGTCTTGTTATGGCTGGTAGTCTTGGGTCTGATTTGCTATGTGTTTTGGCGGATGTATCAAACCTTCAGCGACCCCGAAGATAAGGGCGTTGACGCAAAGGGGGTAGCTCGTCGAATAGGGTATTTCTCGAGCGGGATCTTCTACGTATTCCTGATTTATAGTGCGCTCACTATGCTTCTTGGAAATGGCGGCAGTGGCGGCAGTGGCGGCGGCGGAAGAGAAACATTTATCCAGAAACTGCTAAACCAAGAATTCGGACGGTGGCTCGTGGCCATTGTGGCATTGGTATTCCTGGGAAAAGCCCTTTATCAGATGTACAGAGCATACTCCGGCAAGTTTAAGGACAAATTGAAAGAAATGGATATGGATGAAAAAGCCCGAAAAACTATGGTTTATACGGGGCACATCGGCTATACGGCCAGAGGGCTTGTTATAGGTGTCATTGCATACCTTACCGTAAGAGCAGCTATTACTTACAATGCCTCTAAAGCCGGTGGAACCAAAGATGCCTTCAAATTTATGCAAGATGAGTTTGGGTCAATGGTCATG
>DATFKV010000073.1:0-3815 GCA_035268465.1 Cryomorphaceae bacterium
CGATCTTTCAACAAGAGCAATTTCTCGTAAAAATGATTGATGGTCGAAGTCCTGTTTTTGGCGTAAGCCTCGAAGCTGTCGTGAGCAACCGGCTTTAACCCGGGATCGTAAATCGGTTGGTTTTTGCTGCCACCGTAGGCAAAAGTACGAGCTATGCCAATGGCGCCGATGGCATCGAGCCTGTCGGCATCTTGCACCACCGCCGCCTCGATGGAAGAAACGGGAGTTTCGACACCTGCACCTTTAAAGCTGGTTTCGGAAATGATCTGACCCACTCGATCGGCGAGTTCCTGACTGCCGCCATATTCCAATATGATCGCCTTCGCTTTGGCAGGCCCGGCCGATAGGTCGTGATTGTGAAATTTGTGATCGGCGATGTCGTGTAGCAAGGCGGCCAATTCAACCACTTCACGATCAGCCCCTTCAATTTCAGCCAAATGCAAGGCTACTTTCCTCACCCGATCGATGTGATACCAATCGTGGCCCGTGCCTTCACTTTTGAAAGCTTCTTTTACTCGCTCTTCTACTGATACTAAAACTTCAGTCATTGGTGTAATCGTCAAAATGCTCCGCTATTTCTTTTCTTAATTCATCAGGATTTTGCCTCGAATCAAAAATAGTGACAACCAAAATTGAATCGGCTTGAATGGTGTAAAATAACGTATTCTGCTTAGTCAAGACCAAGCTTCTCAAGTCAGATCTCACATCGCTTTGCTTGCAGGCAAGAGGATTCTGAGATAAATACTCCATTTTGCTTCGAAAAGTATTGAGGAATTTTTCTTTCGATTTGACCGACCACTCTTCTTCCAAATACTGCAACAAGTGCAACAGTTTAAATTCTGCCAGGGTCGATAAACGGATATTCATGAAACTTTTTTCAAAAAGTCTTCAAGCGATATCGTTTCACCATTCCTAATTTGCTTGAGACCTATTTCTATTTCAGCCCTTTGATCGGCAGTCAGGTTTTCGTAAAAATCAGACTTTCCGGTATCCAATAATCGATAAACCTCGTTGAGAATATCTGTATCATTGGTCTCCAAAATTTTTTTGATCAATCCGGCCTTTAATTCGGGAATTCCCATTGTAGTGCTTTTTTCAAAAATAGTGATAAATATTTCTCGCGAAACAAGGGAGATTTTAATTTGAGAGCAGTCATTAATCGTTGTAAATTGAATAACTGAACATTTCCTTCGTCTATTCAAATAAAAAGCAGATATTTGCGGCCCTAAAAATTAATAACGGAGGTTTTCGCACCTCAATATTTAATGAATATATGCCAGTAAAAATCAGACTTCAACGTCACGGAAGAAAAGGACAACCTTACTTCCACATCGTAGCCGCTGACGCGCGTTCACCACGAGATGGTAAATACATTGAGCGCCTCGGATTCTACAATCCCAACACCAATCCCGCTACCATTGAAATAGATGTAGATACTGCCGCGCAGTGGTTGGTAAACGGAGCACAACCTACGGACACGGCGCGAGCTATCCTGTCTTATAAAGGTGTGATGTACAAAAACCACCTGATGCGCGGTGTGCAAAAAGGTGCATTCTCTGAAGAAGAAGCCGATAAGCGTTTTAACGCTTGGTTGGAACAAAAAGCAGAGAAAATCGAAGCCAAGAAAAAAGGTTTGGTTAGCTCTTCTGAACAAGAAAGAAAAGACAGACTTGCAGCTGAAGCTGAAAAGAGCAAAGAGAGAGCGGCTGCAATAGCTGCTGCCAATGCTCCCGAGCCGGTAGAAGAAGAAGCGCCTGAAGCAAGTGAAACACCTGTAGATCAAGCTGAAGCTGAGACGGAAGAGACTCCGACCGCTGAAGCCGTAAAAGAAGAAGCTCAAGCAGAGAAAACTCCTGAAGCCGATGCAAAAGCAGCTGAAGCTCCCGTAGAGGAAGCCAAAGCAGAGGAGCCCAAGACTGAAGCAGCGCCAAAAGAAGAAAAATCTGAAGTAGCTGAGGGAACTGATGATAAGAAAGATCCCGTTCCTACTCCTGAAGCTGATCCTGTAGAAGCCAAAGCTGAAGAAGCAGCTGAAGAGAAAGGCGAAATTAAGCCTGAAGGTGCTTCTGCTGAAGAAAAAGAAAACAAAGAGGAAGAAAAGCCCGCTTCGAGCGAAGCTGAGAACAAGAAGTAATTCTCATTCTAACTATAATTTCAAAACCTTCGGCAGAATCTGTCGAAGGTTTTTTTATGCCTATGCTACCATCTCATAAAGACTGTTTCAATTTGGGGCACATCGCTCGCAGCAAGGGATTCAAAGGAGAATTGTCTCTTTTCCTGGACGTGGATGAGCCGGAGAACTACAAAGACCTCGACCGAATCCTCGTGGATCTGAACGGGGTTTTAACTCCGTTTTTTATTGACTGCTTGCGACTCAAAAACGACGGATACGCCGATATAAAGCTGGAAGGGGTTGAAACCAAAGACGATTCGATACGGCTCTCCGGAAAGCAGGTCTTCCTGCCGCTAACAGATCTTCCGCCACTGCCCGAAGATGAATATTACCTGCACGACTTGGAAGGCATGGAGGTAGTCGATCAAACCCACGGAGCACTGGGCAAGGTTTTGAAAGTCTTGGACTATTCGAACAACCCGCTGCTAGAGGTGAATGATGGGAAGACGGAAGTTTTGATTCCCATCAACGATCTCTTCGTAAAGAAAGTCGACAAGGCCAAAAAAGAAATTCTGGTAGACCTGCCAGAGGGATTAGTTGATGTAAATAAGTAGCGTGAGCCGTCCTTTCCGTTTTAAACAGTTTACCATTGAGCAAGGTCGCGCACCGATGAAGGTAGGCACCGACGGGGTACTCCTCGGAGCTTGGGCGGGAACGACGGCGCCCGAGAAAATTCTCGACATCGGAACGGGAACGGGCTTGATTGCTTTGATGCTGGCACAACGATTTCCCGAAGCAAGCATTACCGCAATTGAACCAAACGAGGATGCCCTTTCAGATGCACGATTGAACTTTGAGAATTCCCCTTTTTCCGAAAGGCTGAACCTCATCCATTCCAATCTGGAACATTTCCGAACTGAAATAGAGTTTGACCTCATCGTGTCAAATCCTCCATTCTTTACCAATTCGTTGATTTCTGAAAACAAGGGGCGAACCGAGGCGCGACATAACCTTTCTTTGAGCTCGGAGGCCTTAGCGAAAGCCACAGAACTGCTTTCCGAAGACGGAAAAATGTCCGTGATCTATCCGACTGAAACGTATCAAAGTTTCAATCAATCGATGCAGTCCATAGGATTTAAGGTAGAAAGAAAAACTGAGGTAAAACCAACCCAAGAGAAAGGTTTTCATCGGGTACTGGCAGAGTTTGGACGTGATGCCAACCAGCGTGATGAAGCCGAATTGGTAATTGAAAAATACGGAAGACATCAGTACAGCGAAGAATATATTCAATTAACCGAAAACTTCTACCTTTTTGCCGAAAAGCGAAATGGAAAGAATTGACATGGCTATCTTCGTATCTCTATAAAGTAGGAAATAGCATCAATGGAATTGTTTTATCTTGCGCTCCGTTACGTTATCACTCCGAGTAAAATGATTTATCGCAGTCTCTTTTACAGCCTTCTTTTATTGCTGACTCTCACTTCATGCAACAGTGATGATGATAAGGATAACGACTTTCCAAGTAGTACGGGTATCCGAGGAAGAGTCCTCACTCAAAATGAGTTTCAACAACCGCTCTACGATGAGAGAGATGATGTAGAGATGCAGTTGGAAGTTGGTTTTAGAGAATTTCTACTCGATGCAGATAATGTGGGTCAGTGGCAATTGTCGAGCGCTCCTGTAGGAACTTACACCTTTACCA
>DATFKV010000074.1:0-3042 GCA_035268465.1 Cryomorphaceae bacterium
GACGCATGTCCTGCGTAGCTTTTCATTTCTGTATTTTGCTTTATAGCACATTCATCTCCGAAGAGCTGCGACGGGCATGCGCCCTTCGCTCGAACAAGGCAGTGCTTTTTACGTAGGACGCATGTCCTGCGTAGCTCTTGATTTCTGTATTTTACGTCATAGCACATTTATCTCCGAAGGGCTGCGACGGGCATGCGCCCTTCGCCAAAGCTTTCAGATAATTCTGTCAGGACTACTCCCTCAGGCGAAACCGAGTACCTGCTCACCATAAACGTCGAAGAGCTCACCCTCAACATCCTCGAAATCAAGAAAGAAATCGATACTTTGAGAGAGGAAGTCAAATGCTAAAGCGACGAGCTGAGCCATCTCTAAATGGCCGAATATTTTGCTAGTATGAATCAATTAGACTTATCTTTAAGCAAAGACTAAGATTTTGGGAGCAATCGTGATAAAAGTAGACAAGAAAAGTCAAAAGATATTGAAAGATCTAGCCGACTATATGGGTGCCAAAATTCACACCCTGAGCCATGATGAGTATGAAGATTTTCTCTTGGGGACAATCATTCGTGATGAGAAAACAAAAAAGGACGTAGATCGGGATTCTATTTTGAAAGAGCTGGACGAAAATTGATTGTAGAATTTGACGAATCCTTTTTGAAATCTTTGAGAAAAATCAAGGATACCAAGATTAAATCCAGATTGAAGCTGCTCATTTTCGAGTTGGAAGCTGCTACAGACTTAAATGAGGTTTCTGCGCTAAAGAAACTTGTGGGATACGAGCGTTTTTACCGGATACGAATTGGAAATTATCGCTTGGGTATAGAACATGTAGCAGATAAAACGATCAGATTGGTGATTGTTCTTCACCGAAAGGATATCTATAAACGATTTCCCTAAAAGAGAATCTGCGCTTTTTGTGGGATCTGGTTTGAGACCCACGAGATGTGCCGATTTTTGCTTGTAAAAGCCTCAGATGAAACGTAAAGTTTGGTCTTCATGGTTTTTTCTTATATAAGAACGCTTCCATGGCGATTAGTTCCAAGACTGAGGCTTTTAAACAAAAAGACCATTTAAATTCATGGAGAGCTTTATATCGGAATCAACCTCTCGGGTATCGCCCTCTGCACCTACATCGTTAGAATCAATTGCGGCGATGAGGTCTTTTCGAAGAAGTTGGTGGTGACGAGGGAAGTGATCGAAAGAATTAGTTGAGCGAGGATAAATCGATGGCGGTTTAGCCTTTTTTTTGGTCGAGTCTGGCTGTCATAAAACGTTAGTGGGGACGCAGGACGCATGTCCTGCGTAGCGTTCAGGACTTTGTTTTTCTCCGCATCACAATATCTCGAAGAGCTGCTACGGGCATGCGCCCTTCGCTTGGAGCAGATAAATAGATTTGAGCTGATCACCAATAAAAAAAGGCGCTTCAACCGAAGCGCCTTTTTCTCTGAAAAAACTTTAATTTCTTTTAGAACAATCCGTGAATCTCAGCATCTATCGCACTAATAATCTCACCCAAGTCCTCCGCATTTTCGTGGAAGGCATTGTCATCTACATCGATGATTAGCAATTTGCCCTTGTCGTAAGTAGAAATCCAGGCCTCGTATCGCTCGTTCAATCGCTTGAGGTAGTCCAGTCGAATCGCTTCTTCGTATTCTCTTCCTCTTTTTTGAATGTTATCGACTAAGGCCGGAACCGTCGCGCGCAGGTAAATGAGCAGGTCGGGAGCTTGGATGAAACTTTCCATCGAATTGAACAGCGAGAAGTAATTTTCAAAATCCCGTGTGGTCATCAAGCCCATCGAGTGGAGGTTTGGCGCAAAGATGTACGCATCCTCGTAGATGGTTCGGTCTTGGATGACCTTAATGTTCTTCTCGCGTATTTCTGCAATTTGATTGAATCGGCTGTTCAAGAAGTAAATCTGAAGGTTGAACGACCAGCGCTGCATGTCTTTGTAAAAATCCAAGAGGTATGGATTTTCATCAACGTCTTCAAAATGGGTTTCCCATTTATAGTGCTTGGCTAATAATCCTGTAAGGGTGGTCTTGCCTGAACCTATATTTCCGGCTACTGCTATGTGCATAATTTCTGAATAACGGGCAAAAATACAAATATTGGCGGGGTAGCGAGGCTTAGGGCTTGATTAGCTCCCAAACTTTAATCTTGTCGCCGCAAAGTCCCGCCACTCGGTTCTTGAAAACCAAGGCCTGAGCGCATTTTTCGGGGAGTTCAATCTCCGTTTCCGAATAGTCTATTGTGTTGTATCGGTGAAGTTTATTGTCAGCAAAATAGACCACGGTATTTTCAAATACCTGAAATCTTTCCAAGCCTGTGATGGGAATGGTTTTGATATAGGTTCCAAAAATGTCAAACACGAGAATGCCTGAGATGGGGTTATTCAAATAAATGCGGTTGGCAAATTCGACCAAATAATTCGGATTCAAATCCAGCCTTAAAACCTGAGCGAGGTTTCCCGTAGTGGCTACCTGTTTGAAGTTTTCATTCATCCGCAGCAGCGAAAAATTCATGGCATCGTAAAACCAGAAATGATTTTGCACCGAGGAGCACCCCAAAGTGCCCATGCTGATGTTTTTATCGAGAAGGTTGATCCTCCCGCGGTTGTCGCTCAATGTATTGTCGAGCAAAACGATGTAATTGAGTTCAGGATACATCACCATGGGCCGCAGTGGATAGGTAACGTCCAGTGCTCCCACTTCTCCCATCTGTTCGTCGCTAAAGCGGAAAGCAAAAGTGCCATCGGATTTGTATTTGAAGATCTCGGTATTTCGCACTCCATATACATTCAGGAGGTTGTCGTATTCAATGAAATCGAACTTCCCCGGAATGGTATAGAGCTCCATAAACTGAGCCTGCGCGAAATGCAAACTGAAAAGGAAAAGATAAGAAGTGAGAAAAGCTCTGATCATACTCTTTCTTGAACGAGCATTTCCCCGATATCGTCTAGGAACTTCCGGTTATTGGCCAGTCGGGGTACTTTATGCTGCCCTCCCAATTTCCCTTGATTTTTCAGCCAGTTGTAAAAGG
>DATFKV010000075.1:0-4785 GCA_035268465.1 Cryomorphaceae bacterium
GCTTTTACATCACTAACAGCTTTCGCAACATCCATCGTTACGGTTCCGGTTTTGGGATTAGGCATAAGACCACGTGGTCCTAAGATTCTTCCTAATGCTCCTACCTTCCCCATTACGTTTGGAGTTGTAATAATTACATCAACATCGGTCCAGCCGCCCTTGATTTTTTCAATGTACTCGTCCAATCCAACAAAATCAGCTCCTGCCTCAGTGGCTTCACTTTCTTTGTCGGGATTGCAGAGTACTAAAACTCGGACGTCTTTTCCTGTACCATGTGGCAGGGAAACACTCCCCCTAACCATTTGGTTTGCTTTTCTGGGATCCACGCCAAGCCGAACAGCCAAGTCTACAGAGGAATCAAAATTGGTAGATGAAATTTCTTTCACAATACCAGATGCTTCTTCCAGAGAGTAAACTTTAGTTGGATCGAACTTGTCTAGCGCTTCTTTTCTTTTCTTAGATACTCGCATAACAAAAGTTTTAACCGTTAAAAGGGTTTTTACCCTTGACATTTATCCCCATGCTTCGCGCAGTTCCTGCTACCATTCTCATTGCAGACTCTACTGTAAAAGCGTTCAAATCGGGCATTTTGTCTTCTGCGATCGCGCGAACTTGATCCCAGGACACATTGCCCACTTTTTGACGATTTGATTCAGGAGAACCTGACTTGAGCTTAGCAGCTTCAAGGAGTTGCACAGCGGCGGGAGGAGTTTTAACGATGAAGTCAAAAGACTTATCGGTATAAACGGTAATGACTACCGGTAAAACTTTTCCAGCTTGATCTTGTGTACGAGCGTTAAACTGCTTGCAGAACTCCATTATGTTCACCCCTTTCGCACCTAATGCAGGTCCTACGGGAGGTGAAGGATTGGCAGCCCCACCTTTAATTTGCAGCTTGATTAGCCCGCTTACTTCTCTAGCCATATCAAGTTTGGGTTTTTAATTTATGATATTCAGTGTCTCTGGAAGCGACCGCTCTCACAAAGCGGCCAAAAGACTCCGGTGTATCCTTTGTTTGGTTTATAATTATCCTTCTTTCTCTACTTGCATGTAGCCAAGCTCCAACGGAGTTTTCCGCCCGAAAATCTTAACCATCACTTTCAGTTTCTTCTTCTCTTCATTTACTTCTTCAATCACTCCGTTGAAGTTATTGAAAGGACCGTCGACAACCTTTACGCTCTCTCCGACCACATATGGAATATTGATTTCTTCTTCGCTTTCCGCAAGCTCATCAACTTTCCCTAATATTCTATTCACTTCTGAAGTTCTCAACGGCACGGGGTCTCCCCCTTTCTCTGCTCCTAAAAAGCCAATGACGTTGTTCACGCCTTTTATCAAGTGAGGAACTTCTCCTACCAGATCAGCTTCGATCAGAACATATCCCGGAAAGAAGTTTCTTTCTTTACTGATCTTTTTCCCGTTGCGGATTTGAAATACTTTTTCCGTTGGGATAAGCACTTGAGCTACGTGGTCAGAAAGATTGCTTCGGCTGATCTCTAATTCGATCATATCCTTCACTTTCTTTTCCTTACCGCTGATTGCTCGAACGACGTACCACTTTTTTCCTGCAGAATCTGCCATGTCTATTAAAGGTCGGCTAGTAAGTCGTAAATAAATCCAAGTATGCCTCTCCACTGAAAGCCATCACCTGCGGCATCAATTACCTGAACACCGAAGATGTAGTCCATGACAAAAATGATACCCGCTATGATCAGCGAGGCAATTAGTACGAGTATACTGCTGCTTTGCAACTGCTTCCACGAAGGCCAGGTCACTTTGTGAACCAACTCATCGTAAGACTCTTTGAACGTTGTTTGAAGACTAGCCACGTTTCTTTTTTTTAGCACGGGTGGAGAGACTCGAACTCCCGACACCTGGTTTTGGAGACCAGTGCTCTGCCAGCTGAGCTACACCCGTAAGTTAATGATGTCAACCACCAAAATTTGGCACTCTAACATCTTTTATTTTGCCGACTTAATTTGCTCAGTCACTGAGCCCTGCCTGCCGGCGGGCAGGTACACCCGTGTAATGACAGGGAAAGGTGAACGCCACTTTTGGCATTCACCTTCACTGTCAAGCATTATTAATTACTTATTCAATAATCTCAGTTACCTGACCGGCACCTACTGTACGACCACCTTCGCGGATCGCAAAGCGAAGACCTTTGTCCATCGCTACAGGCACGATCAATTCAACAACGATAGATACGTTATCACCCGGCATTACCATTTCACGGCCTTCGCCAAGAATGATCTCTCCGGTAACGTCAGTCGTTCTGAAGTAGAACTGCGGACGGTATTTATCGTGAAATGGAGTGTGACGTCCACCTTCTTCTTTTTTCAACACGTAGATTTCAGCTTTGAACTTCGTGTGAGGAGTAATAGATCCAGGCTTGGCGATAACCATACCACGACGAATTACTGATTTCTCAATACCTCTAAGGAGAAGTCCTACGTTGTCTCCCGCTTCACCTCTGTTGAGGATTTTACGGAACATCTCAACACCGGTAACCGTAGATTTCAATTTCTCTACTTGCATACCTACGATGTCTACCTCATCACCTGAGTTAATAACTCCGGTTTCGATACGACCCGTGGCAACAGTACCACGACCTGTAATAGAGAACACATCCTCTACAGGCATCAAGAAATCTTTGTCGATTTCACGTGGTGGAATTTCGATCCAGCTGTCAACGGCATCCATCAATTCTTCAACGGTTTTAACCCACTTTTCTTCTCCGTTCAATGCACCAAGTGCAGAACCTTGAATTACCGGCGTGTTATCTCCGTCATACTCATAGAATGACAAAAGTTCGCGGATTTCCATTTCAACGAGCTCAAGAAGCTCCTCGTCATCCACCATGTCCACTTTGTTCATGAAAACCACAATACGCGGAACACCTACTTGGCGACCAAGAAGGATGTGCTCACGTGTTTGAGGCATTGGGCCGTCTGTAGCCGCAACTACCAAGATAGCTCCGTCCATTTGAGCAGCTCCCGTAACCATGTTCTTCACATAATCGGCGTGACCCGGACAGTCAACGTGAGCATAGTGACGGTTTTCCGTCGTGTACTCCACGTGAGACGTGTTGATTGTAATACCGCGCTCCTTTTCTTCAGGAGCATTATCGATTGAATCGAAAGATTTCAATTCAGACAGGCCTTTACCTGCAAGTACTGTGGTGATCGCGGCAGTCAAAGTCGTTTTACCGTGGTCAACGTGACCAATGGTACCTATGTTCAGGTGAGGTTTGGAGCGATCAAATTGTTCTTTAGCCATTGCTAAGTAGTTTAAATGATTATTTTATTCTTATTTCAAGTGCAAAATGCCTAATCTATGAGCCAATGACGGGAATTGAACCCGTGACCTCGTCCTTACCAAGGACGCGCTCTACCCCTGAGCTACATCGGCTTGGTAAAGAGTAGAGCGGGAGACGAGACTCGAACTCGCGACATTTAGCTTGGAAGGCTAATGCTCTACCAACTGAGCTACTCCCGCTTAAACTCTTTAATACCAGTGGGGAGAGCAGGATTCGAACCTGCGAAGGTGAAACCAGCAGATTTACAGTCTGCCCTCGTTGGCCGCTTGAGTATCTCCCCAATTAAAAAAAAAATCCAAAGAGCCGATGGAGGGACTCGAACCCCCGACCTGCTGATTACAAATCAGCTGCTCTAGCCAGCTGAGCTACATCGGCAATTTTAATACTTATAGAACGTTTTGGCCATTTTGGCCCAACCTTTGTCCAAAAAGGTCTGCAAATGTATGAAAGTTTTCAGTTGAAAAAAAAGAAAGCAAAAAAAAGTATTGACGTCTTCAAAAAAAAGGAATTGAATCCAGGGTTTCAAAGCTTTAGAAATAAAAAAACCACCCGTATTCGGGTGGTTAAAGTGAGTTTTATTACAAATAGTGTTTAAGCGATTGCTCGCTTTTCTTTCGTTTTTTTGATCTGACGCCTTAAGGCCTCAATCACGTGGTCAGTGGCTTCCTCAAAACTCGCTGCCTGCCTTTTAGCAAATAAATCCTTGCCCGGCATATTGAGTTTTATCTCCGCAATCTTATTTCCCCTCTCGTTGTTCTTTTCGACTTTGAGGTACACGTTAGCATCTAAGAGCTTATCGTGAAATTGCTCCAGTTTTTGGAGTCGGGTTTCAATGAAGTTTATCAATTTGACATCTGCCTTGAATTGAATGGAGTGAACGCTAATTTGCATATTGTCCAATTTTTTATGGTTAGTAACTAATTAAATTCAGCTTTTAGGATGACTACTTCGGTACACTTTGATCAATTGCTCCACACTATTGTGCGTGTACACTTGAGTAGCTGCCAACGATGAGTGACCCAATAATTCTTTAATCGCATTAATGTCTGCTCCTTTATTCAGCATATGTGTCGCAAAAGTATGTCTTAACACATGTGGACTCTTCTTGCTGATGGAACTGACTTTTGAAAGGTAGTCATTGACAATTCGATAAACAAGTTTGGGATATAGCTTCTTTCCTTTCTGAGTCAAAAAAAAGAATTCCGAATCAGAAATTCGAGGTAAATCAAATCGTACTTGGAGGTAGGATTTCAACGCTGCAATCATTGGCTTTCCTACGGGTACAATCCTTTCTTTGTTCCGCTTTCCGAGAACTTTAATGGAACCTTGCTCAAAATCAACGGCATCCAATTTCAGCCCTACAAGCTCGGCAGATCTGATACCCGTATTGTAGAAAAGTTCAACTATGGCCTGATCCCTTATCCCGTCGTGCGTATGGTCAAAAAAGACTTCATGTCGGTCTGAGT
>DATFKV010000076.1:0-4385 GCA_035268465.1 Cryomorphaceae bacterium
AGTGAAAGCACCTGTCGCAGTCGAACTAAAAGCGGTGAAGCCATGAATAAGAAATTGGCTGCCTTTCTCCCTGAGAAAGCCGACTTGCGGCTGAAGTCCGTTTTAGCGGAAAGCTCTGCATCGCGGTATTTTTCCTTCTCGCTACTCTATTTTGCTCAAGGAGTACCCGAGGGGCTGACCTTCTTTGCCATTCCCGCTTGGCTGGCGATGAATGATGTTTCGCCGCTAGTAATCGGAAGTTACCTCGCTATGACGGGTTTGCCTTGGAGCTTTAAGCTGGTGCTGGCACCATTGATGGACCGCTTCACTATAAAGGGCATGGGCCGAAAGCGGCCTTGGGTGATATTCGGACAAATCGGACTGGTGGGCAGTTTCGTGTCGCTGAGTTTGATTCCCGATCCGCTAAGCAATACCGGCACACTTATGCTAATTGGCTTTATCATCAGCCTCTTCGGTTGCTTTCAGGATGTGGCCACCGATGGCATGGCCGTCGATGTTATTCCGCTCGACGAACAAGCCCGGGCCAACGGGCTGATGTGGGGGGCAAAGGCCATCGGCATGTCTGTATCTTTAGCAGCAGGTACCTACATGATCAACCGCTTTGGGTTTTCCACCGGAGTGCTGGTACCCGCGGTTTGCACTTCCCTACTCATCATGATACCCATTATCTTTTTAGAACGGAGGGGTGAGAAGCGCTTGCCCTGGAGCCGTGGGGAAGCGTCTTTGGAAAACCGCTTGCTGCAGCCGTCTAACTTTAAGGCGATAGTGCGCGATACCTATCTGGCCTCAACAAGGTACTCCAGTCTTTTTCTGTTGGCGATCTGTATTTTTACCGGATTTGCAGCGGGATACGGTCAAACGGTGTTGCCCATTTTTACCATTCAGGAGATGGACTGGAGCAATGGCGACTATTCCAATTTATTTGCCTCAGCGTCAGTTGTGGGGGGACTTCTTGGGATGTTGCTAGCAGGGGCTTTGGTTGACTTTTTTGGAAAGAAGAAGATGCTCTTTATCTATGCCACGATATGGATGCTGGCCTTTGGCGGGTTCCTTTTTTACCAATCGATGTGGTTCACAACCGGAATAGCTTCGCTCATTATTTTTGGATTGACGGCTATGGAGATTTTTACCTTCATCGCCGTATTTGCATTGTGCATGGCTCATTGCTGGAAAAGAGTGAGCGCCACCCAATTCACCCTGTACATGACCGTGGGCAATCTCGGACGCTCAGCAGGCTCAGGAGCGGTGGGATATGTGAAAGAAGCTTTCAGCTGGCATTATACCTTTCTGGTCATACTGCTGGCACTGGGTTTATTGATTGCATTAGTTGGTTTTCTGCGCATCAGCCGACAGAGAACCGCTTTGGAAAGACTTGAACAAAAGGAGTTGGAGAAAATGGCGAAGCCGATGGTCGAGGTCGATCTCTCAGTGAAGACATCGGTCGGAAGTGAATCATTGAAAATCAAATCGCAGTATTAAAATCAATTAAAACCCTTTCTTATGCCTCCTAGTGCTTACTGCAAGCCTTTGAAAACAATCGAAAATCTTCTTTTTTATTAACCGAGGACGACGCTCTCCGGAATAATTTGTGAGTACCTTTCGTCCGATATAATCAATCATTTGAAATCAGTCTGACTGATTTTATTGGAGGATCCAAACCGCATATCCTTAAGGATTTGGCCAATCAGCTTACCGGAATAATATATCATAAATCAATGAAAGCAACAGCCGAACACAATGAACGCATCGCAAAAATGAGCTTTGCTTCGGTTTATCCGCACTACGTTACCAGGATAGAAAAGAATGGGCGTAGCGAAACGGAGCTGCTCGAAGTAATAAAGTGGCTGACAGGTTACGATGAAAAAAAATTACGCGAATTAATAGATGCTAAAGTGACCTTTAAGAGCTTCTACCAAAACGCAACTATAAATCCGAATGCTGATTTAATAAAAGGGATGATTTGCGGCTACCGAATTGAAGAATTGGAAAATCCAATTACCCGAAAAGCGCGGTATCTTGACAAACTCGTTGACGAACTGGCGAAGGGAAGAAAGATGGAGAAAATTCTGCGAGAGCCGAAATAATTTTGAGTCTCTGAACTGAATATGAAATTTTCAGAATACAAAACTTGGTGGCCGCTACTTTTGGTTATTCCCTTTGTCTTCGGTCTTCTGTGGATTGAGCTCGGAACAATCGGAATTTCTGAGATTGTGATCGCCTCGGTAGTCATCATTTCGGCTTTTGGATTTCTGTATTATTTGAATAGAAATAAGGACGAAGACTAGCTCTCACAAGGTGATTGGTGTCTCACTAAATTTTCCTTCTCCCCTCCAAGTTTCCCGTACCTTTACGGGTCTCTAAAATCAACTGTTTTGAAAAACTTCAAAGACCTGGGTATCCATCCCGACTTCGCAAAAGGACTGGCAGAACTACATATCGTCGAGCCGACTTACATCCAACAGAAAGTCATCCCCTTACTGATGGCAGGCCCTACCGACATGGTGGCGCAAGCGCAAACCGGGACGGGAAAAACCGCGGCCTACGGTCTTCCGCTATTGGCAAAAATGGATCCGAGCAAGGATAGCGTCCAAGGCCTCATCCTCTGCCCTACCCGCGAGCTGGCAAAGCAAGTGGCCAAACAGTTGTTCAAATTCACCAAGTATGCGGATAAAATCTTTGCCGAAGCAGTTTACGGCGGTGAGCATATTGACCGACAGATTGCTGCTTTGAAGCGTCCCACACAGATTGTGGTGGCCACGCCCGGTCGCTTGATTGATTTGGTAAAGAAGCAGGCAGTTGACTTAAACTCGGTGAAAACCGTGGTGCTCGACGAAGCCGATGAAATGCTAAGCATGGGCTTCAAGGATGAGTTAAACGAAATCCTGAGCTTCCTTCCTGCCGTAGAGAACAAGTGGCTGTTTTCGGCCACCATTCCCGATGGAATCCAACGCATCATCTCCAAGCATTTGTCACCCGATGCCAAGCGCATTGAGGTGAAGCAAGAGGATGTGGTCAACAAGAACATCACCCATCGATACGAGGTCTGCGACGAGGATCAAAAACTCTATGCCCTGCAGCTTTTCCTCAAGGCGCAAGGCGAAAATCGAGGAGTCATCTTTTGCAAAACAAAGGCAGCGGCCAAGAAGCTCTCGCAGCAATTGATTGCAAAGAACATTGCCACGGAGGCCATTCACGGCGATTTGTATCAAAAGGAACGCGACAAAGTGATGCGGGCCTTTAAAAACGAATCACTACGCGTGCTCGTTGCTACCGATTTGGCGGCGCGGGGAATTGACATCTCGGACCTTTCCTTTGTAGCACATTACCAACTCCCAGAAAGCGATGAGTATTATACCCACCGCAGCGGACGCACCGCAAGAGCCGGAAAGGAAGGTGTTTCCATGTGTTTTGTAACTGCCGATGAAGTGAAGGTTTTAAAAAATTACGAGCGTAGTTTGGGAATAAAGTTTGAGCAGGTGAGGAAGAATTATTAGTTGAATCCATCTTTGATTCAAGAAATGAATGTGTGAGAGGTTCTAAAATTCACCTACTTTAAATCCGAACCTGGAATGGAAGGGTTGTTTTTTTACATCACTACTTGTTCAAAGTCTACATTCCGTTTTTTCTGTTTCATTCTTCCTTCACAAGAGCATTCGTAACCGAATAGAGTGCATCGGTTCATCGCCAACAGGGATCAGCATTATAAAGTCAAAAAACAAACAGAACTCATAATTTTCATAGTTCTTACTGTCAGGTGTTGCCATCCTATTTCTCCTCCATCTCACACGCATTTCACTTGGATATCTCGGTGATTTATTATTACATTGTTTCGCAGATAAGAGAAGGGAATCATCAATGCGACACGTTTCAAACAAGAAAAGACTGGAAGAACTTCGTTCTTTGGGCATTTTAGATACTGGGCCGGAAAAGCGATACGATGACATCACCGATTTAGCTGCTCTTATTTGTCACGCGCCCATCGCAATGATCTCTCTCGTAGACCAGGATAGGCTATTTTTCAAATCGCATCATGGATTGAATATCAGGCAAACAAAGGTCGAAAATTCTTTTTGTGCCCGAACCACAGAGTTCTCTCAAGAGCCTGTAATCGTACAAGATGCCCGTAAAGATGAGGTTTTCAAAGAGTATTCCCTTGTCAAAGGCAAACCGAATTACGTTTTTTATGCGGGTGTAGCTTTGGTGAGCAATAGCGGGAATGCTCTGGGAGCGCTTTGCATACTCGACAGAGAGCCGCGGGAGCTGGATCAGGATCAGATAGATGGATTAACAGCCTTAGCCCGTCAGGTGGTGCACCTTTTTGAGCTTCGGAAATTCAGCTTGGAAGCGGAAGACATGAAGACCAATCTTTTGGCTGAGTCCCAACG
>DATFKV010000077.1:0-3346 GCA_035268465.1 Cryomorphaceae bacterium
GACGATAGCCGCAAAAGAAATTAATTGTATCGGTTTCATTTTGATCTTTTTTGGGTCGTCCTCCATCTTTTTCAAATTACTCGCATCATCAGGCAACAGTCGATCTCTGAATTCACGCAAGATGGCGGTGCGCTCTTTTGAGCTCACGTGATTTTTTACAGTTGCTACAACTCTGGAAGTCATAGCGAGACAAATGTCCATTTCCGGTCCTTTTGGTCTCTCCTGTTCATCGGGGGATATAACGTAATTCAAACACTTTGCAAAATCTTCGTTTGTAATATCAAAAGATTTATTCTCAGTGAGTTCCACTAATTTTCTCAAACAACCTGAAAGTCGGTTGATGGCCCTTTCTTTTTGAGTAAAACCAAGTCGAGGTCCCACTTCTTCGAAAGGCTTTCCCTCTCCGATCAATTCGAACATCATAGTTCTGCACGGCTCACCGATCGATGCGAGTTTCGAAGCTGCTTTCTCACTACGTTCATTCATCAAGTCAATCTCGTGAAAAGCATGGTCGAGATCGTAGTATTCTCTGCGGTGTTGCACAAAGTTTAAATCGACGTTTCGCTTCTGCAGCTTTTTAAGCCAAATGATTCTTGAAAATGAATAGATCAATCCCGAAGACCTTTCCAGATAGGTTTTCCCCTTAAGTTCTATTGACCGGGTATAATAAAAGAAAGCTTCGATATAAACATCTCGAGCTTCCGCAAACGACCCCTTGTTTTCGGTAATGAAGCGAAGCACGGGTAAGTATGAGGATTTGAACTGATCCTCTAACTTAATCCAATCTTCATCAGCAAAACTGTACCATTTCTCTACGTTCATATGGAGAAGTAAATTTTCTCTGATCTGAAACTCATTGATATTCCTATACGCCTGAAAGGCAGATATGTTTCAAGGTCAGTCTTCAAGTAAAATTTTCCAGAACCTTTACACCCGAAAGACGTTACATAGCCATGTCTCTGCGACTTTAACTCGAATTAACACTACCTCCTCAACAACTCAGGTCCTATAAAGCGTTATCTTTAGGTTTAGAAAGAAGTTAACATGAAAAGACTCACTTTAGTGATTATATCCGTTTTGGTTTTTGCGGTATCAAAAGGCCAATCAGAAGATGATCAACCCGAATTCAGAAAAGCTGCCGAAAAAATCACGGCACTTCTCTATCACTTAGAAAACAGCTACGTGGATAGCGTTGAACTCGATCATGTTGTCGATGATGCGATAAGAGAAGTGTTGGGAGAGCTCGACCCCCATAGCGTTTACATTCCCGCTGAAGATGTACAGCGAGCGAACGAAGGCCTTGAGGGGAATTTTGAAGGAATCGGAATTCAGTTCAATATACTGCGGGACACCATTACAGTGGTTTCGCCCATCCCGGGAGGGCCAAGCGAGTCTTTGGGCATCATGGCCGGAGATAAGATCGTAAGCATCGACGGAGAAAATGTAGCAGGAATCGGTGTCACCAATGGCGACGTGACTTCAAGTCTTCGCGGTACCAAAGGAACTGAGGTAACCGTGGGAATTCGAAGGAGAGAAGCCGGTCAAGTGCTCATATTCGACATCGTTAGAGATGAAATTCCCCTTTACAGCGTCGATGCATCTTATATGGCTACGGATAAGATCGGCTACATCAAGATCAATCGTTTTTCGAAAACTACAATGGACGAATTTCACGCTGCGATTAAATCATTGAAGAAGCAAGGAATGCAAGATTTGGTTCTCGACCTACAAGGAAATGGTGGCGGACTGCTAGAAACTAGCCGTCAACTTGCTGATGAGTTTATCGGAGGGAATAAAATGATCGTTTATACCGAAGGAAGAAGTTATCCCAGAAGGGAAATGGTGGCTACTGCGCAAGGAGAATTTGAAGATGGAAGACTCATAGTATTAACGAATGAGGGTTCGGCGAGTGCCTCAGAAATTGTTTCAGGAGCTATTCAAGACTGGGATCGAGGTCTGATAGTCGGACGGCGAACGTTTGGCAAAGGATTGGTTCAGCGACCTATTCCATTGCCGGATGGAAGCTACATAAGATTGACTACGCAAAAATACTTCACCCCGAGTGGAAGATGTATACAAAAGCCTTATGAAGAAGGAATGGAAGCGTACTACCGAGAAAAATTTGATCGCTACGAGAATGGAGAACTCTGGTCACTGGACAGTCTGGATTTCCCCGATTCTTTGAAGTTTTCTACTGAAAATGGTCGTATCGTTTACGGTGGTGGAGGAATCGTTCCCGACGTTTTCGTTCCGCTAGACACGATGGCATCGTCAGATCTCAATAACGATTTGATCCGTAAAGGAGTGATGAATTCTTTTGCGATAACCTATACGAACAAGTACAGAAAAAAGCTCCTTAAAGAATTTCCCGATGTGGAGGCGTACATCAAAGGATTTGACATCGACATGGCGATGGCTGATTTGAAAGAATACTCTGCCAAAGAGGATGAAGAAATTGATTGGAATGAAGAGGACTTCGATAAGTCAAAAGAAATGATCAAAGGAAGGCTTAAGGCAATCATTGCAAGAAATTTATGGGATTACAGCGCCTACTATCAAGTATTCAACCCCTACTGGAATACTTACAATAAGGCGATAGAAATACTCAGTGAGAATAACTATAACGATTTTAAACTAGCCGACACGGGATTTTGAAAACATTGAGTTCGGAATACGAATCTCATTTTTATACCTTTGCAAACATAACTACGAAAACAATTTATCATGAGTGAAAACTTAAAAACAGGGTTGCTAGTGTTTATAGCAGCATTACTAGTTGTAAATACTGTGATTTTAGTAACGGATGACGGACCATCTTACGCAGATCCTAGTGCTGACAGAGCTTCATTCGAAAGAACGGCTGCAGTATCTGCCAATAACGTCAAGCAAAAGAAGGCGGCAATGGAAAGTGTAGATCCTTTAAAGACTACTGCATCTAAAACAGCCCCTGCCGGCCCCGTTACAACAATGGAATTCGCAGAGACCAATCACGATTTCGGAACCATAACTCAAGATTCTGAAAACACTAAGGTTTTTTCATTCACAAATACCGGAACTGAGCCGTTGATTATTGAAAACGCCAAAGGCTCTTGTGGTTGCACGGTACCTGAGTACCCTAAAGAACCGATTCCGCCCGGAGAGCAAGGAGAGATCAAAGTAGTCTACAAGCCCGGAAAGCAAAAGAACGCTCAAAGTAAAAATGTAACGATCACTGCCAATACATTGCCCGAGAAATCTGTATTGACTATCAAGGCCAACGTTTTGGAAGCAGGAGCAGGTATTTAATTCAAATTATCTTCTTTATATAAAAAGCCTCGACAAATTGTCGAGGCTTTTTTTGCTTCTA
>DATFKV010000078.1:0-3208 GCA_035268465.1 Cryomorphaceae bacterium
GGAA
Organism: Cryomorphaceae bacterium; assembly: GCA_035268465.1. Taxonomy (GTDB): domain Bacteria; phylum Bacteroidota; class Bacteroidia; order Flavobacteriales_D; family Cryomorphaceae; genus JAKVAV01. The sequence goes on from DATFKV010000078.1 coordinate 5, forward strand.
ATCTCTATCAAATCATTCATACTGTTCGGGGCAGTTGTCCTCACCGGATTGTCTGCAGGCTTCTTTTATGCCTGGCAAGTATCAGTCATCAAGGGAACGCTCTTGGTCAACGACGCGGTGTACCTCGAAACCATGCAATCGATCAACCGAGCCATCCTCAACCCCTGGTTCTTCGCGGTATTCTTTGGAAGCCTCATTTTCCTGAGCATAGGAAGCATCTACCAATTCAATACAAACAAATGGGTATTTGTCATGCTCCTGGCTGCTTCGATCATTTATTTGATCGGCACTTTCGGAATTACCGCAGCGGGAAATGTGCCTCTCAATGACCAATTGGAAGCACTCAATCTTTCTGAACTCACCTCGGAAAAGATGGCGGAATTCAGAACGTATTACGAAACAAAATGGAACCGCCTTCACCTGCAGCGAACGGTATTCTCAGTACTGTCTTTCGCCTTGGCCGTATTGGCACTATTTATCGAATTCAAAAAGTAAAACAATAATCTAAAAACAAATAATCATGGCATTTTTTAGCTACCTGGATGAAAATTCAGACATCACAGACATCACATTTAACGACCAAAAAAGACTCGGGCCGCTGGACAAAGCCTCTGAGGCCATCATGCGTGGATCTTCGGAATTCTCAGAAGCGGAACGCGAAGTAATGGCCGCCTATGTATCAGGGCTCAACGCTTGCTCCTTTTGCCTCGGATCTCATCAGGCAGTTGCTGCGCAGTTTGGAGTGGAGGAAAGCGTAATTGAGGCACTCATCGAAGACATCGATAGCGCGCCGATTCCTCGAAAACTCAAGCCCATCTTCAAATACCTAAAAAAGCTAACCCTCGAACCGGCTAAAATATGGGAAGGCGATGTGGACTTGGTAAAGGAGGCCGGTTGGAACGAAGAAGCCCTGCACCAAGCCATCTTAATTGGATGTCTATTCAACTTTTACAACAGATTGCTCGACGGTCATGGAGTGAAAGGGAGTGCACCCATCTACCAATTTGCGGGCACCCATCTTCACAAAAACGGCTATTCCGTGCCTTGGTTTATTGGCGCTATTAAAGGCTTGGTAAAAAAGAGCAAGATGAAAAAGCTCGCAGAGCTGGAAATGGAATCATAATCACAATAAATAAAACAAAGAGAAATGAACACAAAAAAGATCATAGGCATTGGTATTGTCATCTGGATAATTGGAGTTAGTCTATTCACCCTTTCCTTTTACATTCCTGTCTTGGAAGATCCTGAATTGCAAGCAAACGCTGTGCTCTTTATCTCTGTGCCTATATTGGTATGGGTTGGGGCCAAGCAGTACTTCAAAAATGGATTAAACACTCAAGGGTATCGTGTAGGTCTCGGTTTTTTCATGACATCCATGACTTTAGATGCACTGTTCACCGTGCCATTTCTCATGATCCCAAACGGGAGCTCTTATTACCAATTCTATACAGACATAGGCTTTTGGTTGATTGGCTCAGAATTTCTGATCGTCGCAATGCTTTACCGAGGAGTTAAACTTTTATCAAATAAAAATTTCAACACAAACACTAAAACACAAACATCATGAAAAACAACGTCGCAGTAATCGGAGGAAACGGAAAAACAGGACGCCGTGTGGTTCAAAACCTCGAAAACCTGAATCAGAATGTATTCGTTCCATCTAGAAAAGGGAGTATCAAGTTTGACTGGGAAGACCGTTCAACGTATGCCACCGCTTTAGAAGGAATGGATCGCGCTTACATCGTGTATTACCCGGATTTGGCCGTTCCGGGAGCCAAAGAAGACATCAAAGCTTTTACAGACGCTGCTCTAGAAGCAGGCTTGGAAAAGGTAGTTCTCCTTTCTGGAAAAGGTGAGGTCGAGGCAGAACGTTGCGAGGAAATTGTGGCTCAGTCGGGATTGAACTACACCTTGGTGCGCGCTTCTTGGTTTAACCAAAACTTCACCGAGAGCTTTTTGCTCGATCCGATTTTGGCGGGACACGTTGCCCTACCCATGCCCGAGGCGGAGATTCCTTTTGTAGATGCTCAGGACATTGCGGATGTGGTGACTAAAGTATTACTCGAAGATAGTTTTAATGGAAAAACCTTTGAAATTACCGGGTCGCGAAAACTACGATTTAGAGATGTAGTAGAGGAGGTGTCTCTTGCTACGGGCCGAGCAATCAATTACGAACCCATCTCTATCGAAGCATACCGCGAAGCCATGAAAAACGCGGGCTTGCCCGATGGCTATGTTTGGCTTTTTAGCTATTTGTTTCAAGAAGTACTGGGCAATGCCGAGAACCAAACGATTTCGAATGATATCGAAGAGGTACTCGGAAGAATAGCACGAGACTTCAGCGAATTTGCCGAAGAGATGGCTCAAACGGGTATTTGGAATCAGGAGGTAACTCAATCAATTTAAACTCTTCAAACACCATGCGAAAAAGGCCGATCGGATAGATTGGCTTTTTTTAGAAATTACTTCACAGCTCTTATGCCCAAAGGCTTGCTGCATTCAGCGAGGGTCTATCCCGATAACGGTAAGCCCCCTTTTTTGGAGTTCATTGGTGTTGTATCCCGTCCCACAGCCGATGTCAAAGAGGATTGCCCCCTCTTTGGGGTTGAGGTGTTCCGGCAGCTTCCCCTTTAAATACGGATCTGCCTTTCGGGTGGAGTTGTATATGAATCCAATGTTGTCGTATTTGGCTGGCATGGAACTGGTGTTTTGAAGGGTTTTTTTCTCTTCAAAGATCAGGGCTTTAAGTTATGGGGCAGCGCGGTAGAGTGGGGGATAGGTGCTAAATCCAGAGTTTACGGGGTCTCTTTGCTTTGGATTGGGGGGTATTTTGAGGAGCCGAAAGCTTAAGCCGTAAAAGAAAATACCGAGTGCGACAATCGTAGGGCCCTGACGCTCAAAATACGTGCAGTATCCCGAAGTGTATGGCGAATAGGTTTTGTTGTAGCCAGTCATACTAATATAGTTCTAATTATATCAATCATTTTTTGTTGTAGGGTTTGATTTATTTTTTGATCGAGCCGCAATAGCCATGAACCCCAGTAAGAATACTATACACAGGTAGACAAAGCTATCTTGAATAATTGAGTACAATGTAGTGACACCTTTGATAGGCAATTGTGAATACATGATTTTATCATTATCGTCAAAACTGCTCATTTGTGAAACCATTTCACCGTATGGTGTAATTGCTGCAGAGAGCCC
>DATFKV010000079.1:0-4377 GCA_035268465.1 Cryomorphaceae bacterium
GATGCAGCCGCGGGAGTAGTGGGAATTGAAATAAATGCGAATCACATTCGAAGCATCAAAGCCGGACTGGTTACCGCCACAGGTACTTTGCTTCACAAAGGCAGAAAAACGCATGTATGGGATATCAAAGTAACCGATCAAGATGATCGACTCATATCTGTGTGTCGCTTGACAAATATGATATTGCCCAAGTGACGCAGACAGAAAACATTCATCACTCATTTGAGAAATCCATCTCAGAGAAAATCCCTTTTTTGGTTTTTAGGATTCCGGGAAGGGATATCACTATGGCAAACACTGAGGTCAAAACAGACTTTGTCATCAAGCCATGGAATGGTGCCGCTTTTTCGATTGGATCGATAAATCCTTACGAAACCCCATCCTTTCCAGCGGAAACATCCAAAGCAGAATACGAAGAGGCTTTTAAGAAATACACTGAAGCATTTCGCTCGAATGGATTGAAAAAGGCCATTCTTTCCACCGTTATCCGAGAAGAAAAACCTCCGGAATTTGATCCGATCGGTTTTTTTCTTCGCTTATGCGAATCTTATCCTACAGCCTTTGCTTACCTGCTTTACCATCCCAATACGGGAATGTGGTGCGGGGCGACACCCGAAATTTTACTGGAAGGAAGATATGAGCACTTCACCACGGTGGCATTGGCGGGAACACAAAGCACAAAACCATCGCAAGAATACGACTGGGGAGAAAAAGAGAAAGAAGAGCAAGAGTTGGTGAGTCAACACATTCGAAGCATCCTTAAAAAGGCAGGCGCAATGAATCTGAAAGAATCAGCTCCCTACAGCAGTCAAGCGGCCGATGTAGTTCATCTCAAAACTGATTTTCGATTCGACTACAGGCATGAGGTCACCTCTCTTCTGGAAAGGCTACATCCAACCCCTGCTGTAGCCGGCCTACCCACCGCCAATTCCATTGAGTTGATTAATGCGGTTGAAAAGCACGATCGCGGCTTGTATACGGGTTATCTGGGATTGCTCGGTGAAAAAGAAACGCATGTATTCGTCAACCTGCGTTGTATGCAAATAGGTGATAAAGAATTGGCGCTCTACGTTGGCGGAGGAATTACCGCCAAGAGCGACGTACATGCCGAATGGGAAGAAACAAGGTTAAAAGCCAAAACACTATTAAATTTGCTAAAAAGCACGACTTGATACTCTCTGATAAAAAAGGCGTTCAAACCCTGGTCCTCGCGGCAAAAGAGTTTGGTGTAAAACACGTAGTCATTTCTCCGGGTTCGCGCAATGCGCCGATCACCATTTCGTTCAATCGGTCCGGTTTTTTTACTTGCCACAGCATTCCCGATGAACGTTCAGCGGGCTTTTATGGTCTGGGCTTGGCGCTAAAAACAGGTGAGCCGGTCGCTTTGGTTTGCACCAGTGGTTCGGCTTCCGCCAATTATCTGCCTGCCATTACAGAAGCCTTTTTTAATCGTGTGCCATTGGTAGCCATCACCGCTGACAGACCGCTGAGCTGGACCGACCAAGGAAATGGACAAACCATTCGACAAGAAGGTATCTTTTCCAATCACATAAAAAACTGGTTTTCGCTCATTACCGAACCCAGAAACGAGGAGGAGGAATGGCAAAACAGGCGATTGCTTTCAAAGGCATTTAACACGGCCCTCACCCTTGACCCCGGTCCGATACATATTAATGTTCCCCTATTTGAACCGCTCTATCAAACGGAAAAGCTGGACGAACTCAACACTCCTCGATTTTACCGAAGTGAACTCATCGAAGCACCCATCGCGATGAAGGCCGCAAAAGAATTGGCTGATTTGGTTGAATCGAATCAGAGGGTGATGATTTTGGTGGGGCAACACCGCCACGACAGGGCATTACTAAAATTATTGGAGCAGTGGTCTGACTTGCCAAATGTGGTGATCCTTACTGAAACGACTGGAAATATTGGCATTCCCAAAGCTATTGATGCGATAGACCGAATCGTGATGCCTCTGGAAAAGACCGATGGATTGGAAGGATATATGCCCGAAGTTTTGATCACACTTGGGGGATATGTCATTTCCAAAAAGCTAAAGAATCTCTTACGTCGACACAAACCCATTTCGCATTGGCACATTCATCCGCATGAATCAGGTTTGGATACCTACATGAGCTTGACACATGAAATTCATTCCGATCCAACCCATTTCCTGACTGAGGCTCTCGAATCCGTAAAAGGCCCCCATTCAAGCGACTTTGCCGAAAGGTGGACGGAACTAAAAAAACTCGCCGCAGAAGGTCATCGTCGATATTTAGATACAGCTCCCTACTCTGACTTCAAGGTATTTGAGATCATTAATGATGCACTTACTCAAACGAATAACCTCACGCTGCATCTGTCCAACAGTACACCTGTTCGATACATCCAGCTATTGGGCCTCAGTGAAAACCTGACCTACCACTGCAACCGAGGCACCAGTGGTATAGACGGCTGTACAAGCACCGCAGCCGGATGGGCCAAGGCAAACCCTGGCGAAGATGTTTTACTCATCACAGGCGATATGTCTTTTGTTTACGATTCGAATGGTCTCTGGAACAATCGGCTGCCCGAAAACTTAAAAATTATTGTGATCAATAATCAGGGCGGTGGCATTTTCAGAATTATCGAAGGCTCTGATTCGAATGAAGAGCGGGAGAAATTCTTTGAAGCACACCACCCCGTAGATATTGAAAGGTTGGCTGCTGCCTTTGATTTAATGCATGTAAAAGCCCAAGATGAAAATTCACTCAAAGAAGTTTTACCGCGATTCCTGGAACAAAAAGGTGCAGGAATTTTAGAGGTTGTAACCCCTGCTAAAGTGAACGATCAAATACTGATGAATTATTTCAAGAAAATAGCAGAGCACTTTAAGCAAGCGGAAAAACAAGCGACGAGTTAAAGCTATTTCTGCTTTTCCATCCAAGCCAATGCGTCAAAGACATCGTTAAATACTCTGGTAGGTCGCTGTGGCTTGTAGTGTCGGAGGTAGAATGTTGCCGCAATTTTATGAGCAAAAGTGCTGATTAGGATGGCGTCAGCTGTCGAAAATCTGTTTTCATTGTGTGCCATAAACTCATATACACCCTCTGCGAGTGAAGACCCATAACCGAGTTCAATAAGGACGGGAAGCCGCTCACCACGATTTTTTTCTTTGATAAATCGGAGGATCTGAGAGATATCTTCAATCGAAACTTGCTCGCCTTCTTTTAATTTCAAATAGTAAAACCCCCGTGTATCGGGGTAAAAGGTAAAGGAAGGTGTGTGAAGCTTTTCAATCTTCGCCATGAGCTAAAGTTATGGTTTCATTTTCAGTAGTTTCCAAAAGAAAAAACCCGATACTCACAGAGGAGTCTTCATATCAACATCAAGGGTAGAAAAGTGTTGATAATTCTGATGAGCACTAAGAGGCAAAAGTCTGATCGATTCTTACGAACTTTGCAACCTATGTCCAAAACGGAAGCGTGGTTCAGGGCTTTTCGATTAAGAACCCTGCCGCTCTCTTTTTCTAGCGTAATACTCGGCAGCTTGATGGCTCTTTACAAGAACTCCTTTGATGGAGCTATTCTGGTAGGCGCGTTACTCACCACACTTTTTTTGCAGGTCCTCAGCAATCTGGCAAATGATTATGGTGACTTCGTAAACGGAGTGGATAACCACAAACGAACAGGCCCCGAGAGAAGCGTCCAAAGCGGAATCATCTCGATAAAAGAAATGAAGGCGGCTATCATCCTCTTCTCCATTTTATCTTTCGCTTCGGGTATTTGGCTTTTGCTAAGCGCCGCTGACAATGTTGAATTTGGCGCACTGACCGCTTTTTTTGTCATTGGTCTCTTAGCGATCGGAGCAGCCATCAAGTATACCATTGGAAAAAACCCCTATGGCTATCAAGGGTTTGGAGATGTGGCCGTATTTCTATTTTTTGGCATTACCGGTGTCGCAGGCACTTTTTACCTGCACACGGCTGAATTATCTTGGATAGACTTACTGCCGGCGGTTTCTATAGGCGCTTTGTCTACCGGTGTGCTCAACTTGAACAATATGCGCGATGTCGAAAACGACAAAGCCTCGGGAAAGCGATCATTGGTCGTTCTGATGGGTTTTGAATCGGCGCGAATCTACCACCTCCTGCTTTTGATTTTAGCAGTTGCTGCTGCTCTGACCTATACTTTGATCAACTTTGCATCAGGATATCAATTTATTTTCCTGATTACGCTGCCACTGATTTTTCAAAATGCGAAAGTGGTCATGACAACCGATCGCTCTTCTGATCTGGATCAAGAGCTTCGAAAGCTTGCTTTTACTACTTTGCTATTCGCCCTCACGTTTGGGATCGGACTGGTTTACTAATGAGAAAAGCTCACTTTTTAAAACATA
>DATFKV010000080.1:0-2319 GCA_035268465.1 Cryomorphaceae bacterium
TGCATCTGCGTCTTTAAGTGCTGAGTACATATTTTCCGCATACTCAATGGTATCTCCGTGCACGGTTTTGACATTTTCCATTGCTTCGGGGTCAAAGGCCACGACTTTGGCTTTTGCCAAAAGCAACTCTCTGATCATATAGAGAGCAGGAGCTTCACGAATGTCGTCCGTATCAGGCTTAAAAGCCAAACCCCAAAGGGCGAATGTTTTGCCTTCCAAATCGTCTCCGTAGTATTGTTTCACCTTGTGAATAAGCGACAACTTCTGACGGTCGTTTACTTTAAGAACAGAGTCTAAGATTTCAAAATGGTACCCTGACTCGTTACCGCTTCTCACCAAGGCTTGCACATCTTTTGGAAAACAGCTTCCACCGTAACCTATACCGGGAAAGAGGAATCGCTTTCCGATTCTGGCATCCGTTCCGATTCCCGCGCGAACCATATCTACATCGGCACCTACCAACTCACAAAAGTTGGCGATCTCGTTCATAAATGTGATTTTGGTTGCGAGAAAAGCGTTGGCGGCGTATTTCGTCAATTCGGCCGACTTTTCGTCCATTACGATCAATGGATTCCCCTGACGGACGAATGGTTTGTACAAATCGGTCATTACCTTGGCCGCTCGCTCAGAAGAAGTTCCGATGACTACCCGATCGGGCTTCATGAAATCTTCAACGGCGAACCCTTCTCGCAGAAATTCAGGATTGGACACCACATCAAAATCAACTTTGGCATTTTTAGCCACGGCTGCATGCACCAATTCAGCAGTACCAACCGGCACTGTGCTCTTGTCAATGATGACTTTGTATTCCGTTATGATTTTACCAAGCTCTTCAGCTACGCCCAATACGTAAGAAAGATCTGCGGATCCATCTTCCCCCGGCGGAGTGGGCAATGCCAAAAATATAATATTGGATTTCGAAACCGCATCTTCAAGATCCGTGGTAAATCGGAGTCTCTCTTGGCGGATATTCCTTTCAAAAACAGTGTCGAGGTAAGGCTCATAAATCGGTACCTCTCCGTTTTTCATTCTTTCGACTTTCTTCTCGTCGATGTCCACGCAGATCACGTCATTTCCCGTGTCGGCGAAGCAAGTTCCGGTAACGAGGCCTACATAGCCCGTACCTACGACTGCAATATTCATGATCGTTTTTCCTTTACAAAGGTTTTCACCGTATCGGTGATATATGAGAGTTGTTCTTCATCCAGCTCCGTTTGCATGGGCAATGAAAGAACGCTGGCACAAAGCTGCTCCGTTACCGGAAAATCACCTTCGTTGTAACGTTCATCGCGATACGCCTTTTGCAAATGTAGCGGCACGGGATAGTAAATCATGGCGGGTACCCCTTTCGACTCCAGATACGCTTTCATTTCATCGCGATCCAATCCGTCGAGTACCATCGTATACTGATGGAAAACGTGCGTAGAATTGACACAACGAGCTGGTGTAGTAATCTCGGGAAGTTCTCTGAATGCTTCATCATAATGATCGGCAGCGGCATTTCTACTGGCCGCATAAGAGTCCAGATGGCGCAACTTGATACGCAGAATGGCCGCTTGGATGGAATCCAATCGGGAATTCACTCCTACTCGATCGTGGTAATACCTTTCGGCTTGACCGTGATTGGCAATAGACCGGATTCGGTGGGCCAATTCATCATCATTGGTGAAAATTGCACCTCCATCGCCATAACAACCCAGATTTTTGGACGGGAAGAACGACGTTGCACCCACGTGTCCTATGGTTCCTGCTTTCTGCTTTTTACCATCAACGAAGGTATAATCAGCACCGATGGCCTGAGCGGTATCCTCAATAACAAAAAGGTCGTGCTCTTCGGCCAGCTTCATGATCTCCTCCATGGGAGCTGCCTGTCCAAAAAGATGAACGGGAACGATGGCTTTGGTTTTTGGTGTGATGGCTTTTTTGATGGATTCCACATCGATGTTGAAAGTTGCAGGATTAACGTCTACCAAAACAGGGGTCAATTGCAAAAGTGCGATAACCTCTGCGGTAGCTACGTAAGTAAAATTGGCGGTAATGACCTCATCTCCCGGTTGCAATCCCAATCCCATCATCGCAATTTGAAGGGCGTCGGTACCGTTGGCACAGGGTATGACATGCTTTACGTCGAGATAGTCTTCCAACTCACTTTGAAAAGATTTTACTTCAGGTCCGTTGATATAGGCCGATGACCGAATAACGTCAAGTACTGCCTTGTCGATTTCCTCTTGCACCCTCTCGTATTGGGAGATGAGATCGACCATTTGAATATTCTTCATGGAAAGGCTTAAATTTGGACGGCGAATATACGTATAAATG
>DATFKV010000081.1:0-5820 GCA_035268465.1 Cryomorphaceae bacterium
AATTTTCTTTTTGTGCTTTTTGATCGTAATGTCTCCGAAGGAGTTATTTATACTTAATTCGGGAGAGTTTGCCGTTTCAAATGATCGCTTAATCTTCTCGTCTATTTGGGCACTTGCACCAAAGACGAGGAGAAAAAACAGGCTGAATGATAGTATTGTTTTCATAATGATTGGCTTAGTTGTTCTTGTTTAATCTTTTCTAACTTTTCCACTATTTTCAATCTCAGCCTGAAGTTTTCAATCATAGCCAAGATGACTCTATCGCTGGTACCACTGCGGTAGAGTTCTCTTTCAAGGTTTTCGTATTCGTCGTTTAAAAATGTCAATTCGTCAAAAAGACTCTTGACTTCCATATTCGTTTCTGACAATTCTTGAAGTCCCGCGTACTTCTCTTCCAATTGAGAGGTATAGTAGAATTCTATATTGGCCATATCAGATGACACATCGCTTAGTGCCATTGAACCATACTGCACATCTGCAGGGCTGTTAAACCGCGGCAGCAATAAGCTTCCACCGGCAATCAGCAGCACAATGATTGCTGCCGCGACGCGCCAGAATCTCACGCGATTTTCATTCTCGATTTTTTGCTTTTCGATTTTCATCAAAAAGCGATTCTCGTGTCCTAAGGGCATCGGTTCCTTGTCAAAGGAGTCCCGGTTCTCGTTTATGAAATTTTCCAGTTCAGACATACGTTTCTTTTACCAATTCAATTATCTTATTCTTAGCTCGAGCATACTGTGCCCGAGATGAAGCCTCCTTAATACCCAGCTGCTTGGAAATTGATTTGTGATCCATTTCTTCAAAGAGGTGCAGTGAGAAAACCACTCTGCAGCCTTCCGGCAAATCCTTCATCGCTCTTTTTATTCGATCCACGTCATAGTTTCCATCACCATTTTGATCGTAAATCCGTTCTCCATTGTCTACTTGCGCATCCATGTCAAAGGGAACCTTTCGTTTCTTCAAGTGATCCAAACACTTATTGATGGCTATTCTGCAAATCCAACTGGCCAGTTGCGAATCTCCTCGAAAAGAATCGATGCGCTCAAAAGCTTGGATAAATGCCTCCTGCATGAAATCTTCGGCTTCGTGTGGGTCGTTCAATATTCTGAGGCACGAAGCATACACCCTGCGGCAACAATCATTATACACTTCAGTCTGAACCCTGCGGTCACTTTTTAGCTGTTTTTTTATCAGGCTGATTTCCATCTGCTGGTTAAAGGCTTCATCCGTTTGACGACCAAACATCTCATTTTGCTACACACAGAGACGACTTTTCTAAAATTTGAGCGATGTTTTGACTGTGCTTTGCTCGCAATAGCACTGAAGACGCAAAAATTGGAGCGAGTCGATAATTAAAGACCAGGTAAGATCCGGGCGGTAAAACCGCAATTTCGCGATTTCATTCATCTCGTATTCACATGAGCAACGAGATTATTTAAAACCGAAGGGTCACTCAATACCCAGTTGGCTATTGACCACCTCGTAAATGAGCAGTTGCCGATCCAAAAGGTCAGCGTATTTCAGTGTCTTTTTGGATGGGTTTATCATCTTGGCGCGAGTAATCCACTCAATAGCCACACGAGGCTGTCCCATAATCTCGGAAGCCAATGCCATATTGAAACTAGAACGGTGACTCACTTTGGCATCTTCTGAGTCGGTGAGTTTCCGCCAAGCTTTTGCCGCCTCCTCCCAATCACCTGTTCTCTCCAGATTTTCAGCGATTTCGACGAGCTCAGGAGAACCTAAATTGAAATACTGCCTGTAGTCGGGTTCCCAATGGGGAGAAATGCGCTTGAAGTAATCGTATGCAGCCATTCCGGCTACATCCATTAAACGCATATCCTCTTCTTTGAACTCTTGAATTTCTTCCTCCGTATAAGCCACACGACCAAAAACACGTTCATAATTCTCTTGGTATTCATCCAAAATTTGACCGGTAGCAGAGTCATAAAATCGCCAGAGCAATGACATACTGACTTCGCTCTCTTTTGAAAACTCGGGGACTTGGGTAGGCATACCGCTGCCGTCGGTAACGGAAACCACGTTGACCGAGCCTGAGGTTCGTATAAGCATATCATGCCCGTCCAGTGAAATAATCCCGTCCAAATTATACTCTTCCGAAAGGCTTTTAATCTCTTCTTGAGTTAAGGGCCTGCTTGCAAATTGTTCGTCGCTGACCACCGAATTGGCTACTTGAATTTCTACAAACTTGAATCTGCCGATGTCTTCACAAAGCTTCTCTAAATTTTCAATCGTGAGCTTTGCTGACTTGTACGGAACTCCCTCCAATTCGTCATAGGGTATTCCATTGGTATAAACGGGACAGACCGTTTTGGGAGTTGTACTTCGCTGGGCCACGCCCACTATATATACGGACGAGGGAACGTATCGATTGGAAGGTTTGATGAACTCCGTATAGTGGTAGGTAGTATTGCACCCGGAAAGTAAGATTAATAAGAAAACGGCGTTAGTCAGTAGGATTCTATGCATGTGCTCAAAAATAAGACATAGAAGGGATTCAAACTTTGTTTTGTTTATTTTTGCCGAGAATGAAAAATTTTCAGTGCCTTCCTCTCGTTCTGATTTCCTTCGTCATACTTAGCGCTTGCAGCAAAAAATGTGATGAACCGGATATCCAAGCCATCAATGCACTCTACTTTGAATTGGATCAAAGTTCTGAAGGTTTTACCCAAGAGGCATTAGATCAAATCTTCATTGTTCGTTTTGTTCCTTTCAGTGAACCCCTGGTGGCTGATACTGTTTTTTTGAATGGGAATTATCCCTCGGGCAGAGGTCGACTGTACATCAATGATGAATTTCCTTTCGTCAATAACCAGTCACCTTACTTTACCATTTACGGATACACTATCGTTGATCCGACTACAAGTTATGGCGCCGTAATAGAAAACATTGAGCTTGAAGGTGAATACGACGGAGAATGTGATTACAACAATATTTCCAAGAGGTTCACTTTCAATACAGATACTGTAAATATGGGAGGCAGTCAGGAATTCTATCTCATTACTCCTTAAACACTTGACCCGACGTCACTTCTTGCATCCCAATTTTCAACGGTTTTAATCCTTACCTTTGCCGCCTGAAAACCACTGAAAATTTTACCCAATGAAAGAAGTTTATATCGTTTCTGCCGTTCGGACTCCCATAGGAAGTTTCAACGGTAGTCTCTCATCTGTAAGCGCCACACAACTCGGCGCAACCGCCATAAAAGGAGCTCTCTCTAAAATTAACCTCTCCCCTTCGGAAGTGGATGAAGTATTGATGGGTTCAGTTCTTCAAGCAGGCCTCGGTCAAGCACCAGCGCGACAGGCCTCGAAGTTTGCAGGAATCGGTGACGATGTGCCTTGCACGGCGGTCAACAAAGTTTGTGCTTCGGGAATGAAAGCTATCTCACAGGGCGCTCAAGCCATTATGCTGGGCGACGCCGACGTGGTAGTAGCCGGTGGAATGGAAAACATGAGTCGTGTACCACACTATTTACCCGGATCGAGAATGGGTACCAAGCTCGGAAACATCACGATGCTCGATGGAATGGTATTCGACGGCCTGACTGATGTTTACGATCAGAAACACATGGGTACTTGCGGCGACCTTTGTGCGAAAGAGTACGACATCAGTCGTGAAGATCAAGACAATTTTGCCATTCAATCATACGAACGTTCAGCGAAAGCCTGGAAGGAAGGAAAATTTGCAGACGAGGTTGTACCCGTTTCCGTTCCTCAGCGAAAAGGAGACCCGATTGTGGTTTCGGAGGATGAGGAATACAAGAATGTTAAAATGGACAAGATTCCCGCTTTGCGCCCCGTATTCACGAAAGACGGAACCGTGACCGCGGCCAATGCTTCTACATTGAATGATGGAGCTGCAGCCGTAATTTTGATGAGCAAAGAAAAAGCGGAAGCTTTAGGCGTCAAGCCGATTGCAAAAATTGTGAGCTACGCCGATGCAGCGCGCGAGCCTGAATGGTTTACCATGGCTCCATCAAAGGCAATTCCAAAGGCATTAAAAAAAGCGGGCTTGCAAAATTCAGACATTGACTTTTGGGAATTGAACGAAGCATTCTCTGTAGTGGCTTTGGCCAATATAAAAGAGCTGGGACTTGATCCTGAGAAAGTAGATGTGCATGGTGGAGCTGTGTCATTGGGTCATCCTCTGGGATGTTCGGGAGCGAGAATCATAGTAACCCTACTTAACGTATTGAAGCAAAACAATGCCAAACGTGGTTGCGCCGGTATATGCAATGGCGGCGGCGGAGCTTCGGCAATGGTAATTGAGCTAGTTGGCTAAAAGCAACCATCCGGAAACCACAACAAAATACAAAAGGGCGGCTATTTAGTCGCCCTTCTTCATTCAGCCGGTTCACTACTCTTTAACGATCTTTTCGGTGATGAGACTCGAACCATCGGAAATCCGAACCAAATATACACCTGTATCCAAATCGCTGATATCGAATCTCAACATATGATTTGATTCAACTTTTCCTACGTTGGCTTTCACCACTCGCCCTTGAAGATCAAAAATTTCCATGGTGTAGGTTTCATTCCCGAAAGAACTAATATCAACGAATATATCAGAGTGTGACGGGTTCGGAAAAAGATTGGCATCTTCGACTTGACCGGCAAATTGGAAACCGGCAGACGGCCAAATGAAATAATCAATTTCCGACCATGGTCCGACAATTGAAGTTGTACAGCCGCAGCGAACTCTCCATCGGTATTCTTCACCATTCTGAAGTTGACCTTGTGGAGCAAAAAATTCGCTTGCGTCAGGTTCAAGTATTTGAAAAGTCATGAACTGGGTTGAAGAACTAAGCCCACCCTGAATTTGGCAACCAATAGAACCCGGAATCGGATCCCATTCCAATAAAACTCCATTAGGTAGAATACTACTTGTTAAGTGAATAACCCCGGGATAGGGAATCTCACAGGCTGTCTCTTCGGTAATGGTTAAGATCAAATTTACATCTGTATCCGTTATAACCTGCCTGATACCGGAAGGCCAGAAAACTTCTAAACTATCGATCATTGTGTTTTGGGCTAATCCGAAATGAAGTCGCGTATCATTCTGGCTATACCGGTGCATTCCCCCGTGCTGATATCGAAGTTGAGACACTCCTCCGGCATGAAGAATCACTTTAGCGTGCAAACCTTGAGGGGTGCTAGTGACACCTTCGAGTTGAACTTTCAGCCAATTATTACCATTATCAGCCTGATTCTCGTAAAGATTAGTGCTTGCTTCTTCAAGCCAAAAAATGGAGGAGCCATTCGTCACGTATAAGTCCATAAATCCATCATTGTTGTAATCAACCGTCGTTACACTTTCACCAATGCCCTCACCGTTACCTATGGCTCCCCATGCTCCGTCATGCCTAACCCACGAAAGGTTATTGTCATTTTCCCAAAGCACATTTTCCATGTTTTTCGCGTTGTTGGTTCTCACAGCATATAGATCGATGTCCATGTCATTATCAAAGTCTGCAGCCACAACAGATTCAAAATTATCAGACTCATCAAATACTGAGATAATTTGCTCTGCAAAAGAATAATCACCGGTATTATAAAAGAGTTCGGCCCCAAGATTAGGGCCTTGAGGAAAATTATCGGTCAAAACCAGATCGGAACTTTCAACTTCTAGTCCAAAAGGTATCGATGCACCCAGGCCACTTTTGGCAGTAACAGTCCACTTTTCTAAAACCGGGTCAAAATTAATGTAAATGCGTGGCTGGGCTGAATTCAATTCGATGGTAGGGTTACCAACCACACTTGGGTCGGTGGCATTCAACGCAAGAATAACCTGTTCTCC
>DATFKV010000082.1:0-7606 GCA_035268465.1 Cryomorphaceae bacterium
CGTGGTACTCGGGTCGGGGAGTCCCCAACTTTTCGTACTTATCGGCGATCTTCTTCTCTACTTCTTTCTCCAGCCCGTTCTCCTTGATGTAAATCTCACATTGCTGGTCGATAGCGGCATTCATAAAGAAACCAAGCAGCATCGGAGCGGGACCATTGATGGTCATACTCACCGACGTGGTGGGATGGCAAAGGTTGAATCCCGAGTAGAGTTTTTTGGCATCGTCCAAACAGCAAATGCTCACGCCCGAGTTCCCGATTTTCCCATAAATGTCGGGACGGTGATCGGGGTCATTTCCATAAAGAGTAACCGAATCGAAGGCCGTACTCAATCTGGCCGCGGGCATCCCCACGCTCACGTAATGAAAACGTCGGTTGGTTCTTTCAGGCCCGCCTTCTCCCGCAAACATTCTAGTGGGATCTTCGCCTACACGCTTGAAAGGGTAGATTCCCGCCGTGTAAGGGAATGAGCCAGGCACATTTTCCTGTAAGGTCCATCTCAAAATATCACCCCAACTGCGGTACTTCGGTGTAACGATCTTGGGTATCTTGGAATGGGATAGTGATTCGGTGTGGGTGGGAATTCTGATCTCCTTGTCCCGCACTTTGAAGACAAACTCTTCCGCTTGATAGCTTTCTTTTAGGTCTTTCCATCCTACGATGGTGTCCCAATTGTGCGGGTCCAAATCCTTTTTGATGGTCTCGAAGCGCTCGTCCAAGTTCTTCACGAGATCATCGGCATCATCAGCCACACTTTCGCCTTTAAGCTTATCGGGACCGCCCATCAGCAGAAGCGATTGGGACAAACTGTACAGCTTATCGGCCGTATCCGCTTGTTGATCTGCACGATTGTCGTAAGCCCGATTGTTCTCAGAAATCTCTGAGAGGTAGCGCGTACGGTTCGGCGGAATGATGTAAATCTTCTCCGACATTTCGCTCGAAACGCCAAAGGTGGTTTGCAAATCCGCTTTGGTCTCTTCCGTGATTTTCATCATCACCGATCGGTAGAGCGCGTTCATGCCGGGATCGTTAAACTGCGAGGCAATGGTCCCGTGTACCGGCAGGTCAGCGTCGTTGGTATCCCAAAGTTGATGATTGCGCTTGTACTGCTTTTTCACATCGCGAAGTGCGTCGAGGGCACCGCGCTTGTCAAATTTGTTCAAGGCGATCAAGTCGGCAAAATCGAGCATATCGATCTTTTCTAGCTGAGTAGCCGCCCCGTATTCGGGAGTCATCACGTAGAGCGATACGTCGCTGTGGTCAAGTATTTCCGTATCACTCTGACCGATTCCCGAGGTCTCCAATATGATGAGGTCAAACTTCGCTGCTTTCAGAATGGACAGCGCATCGGCCACGTGTTTGCTCAAGGCCAAATTGCTTTGGCGCGTGGCCAAGGAGCGCATGTAAACGCGATCGTTGTTCACCGAATTCATTCGGATACGATCTCCCAAAAGAGCGCCACCCGTCTTCCGCTTGGATGGATCAACCGAAACGATGGCGAGTGTCTTGTCTTCAAAATCCACCAAAAACCGTCGTATCAATTCATCTACCAAAGAAGACTTACCGGCACCACCCGTTCCCGTAATTCCGAGAATCGGCGTATCCACATCCTTGGCGAGATCCTTGATTCGTTGGAGTTCTTCTTTAAACGATTCGGGGTAGTTTTCGGCCGCCGAAATCATTCTGGCAATGCTCAGCTTGTCCTTGCTTTTGAACGCCTTCACCTCACCATTGAGGTTTTGACCTGTCGGGAAATCAGCTTTTTCCACCATGTCGTTGATCATCCCTTGAAGCCCCATCTTGCGGCCATCATCGGGGTGATAAACCCGCGCGATTCCGTAGTCCTGAAGTTCAGCGATTTCTTCGGGGAGAATGGTTCCTCCGCCACCACCGAAAATCTTGATGTGCCCGGCTCCCTTCTCCTTCAGCAGGTCATACATGTATTTGAAATACTCAATATGCCCGCCTTGGTAAGAGGTCATGGCTATGGCCTGAGCGTCTTCTTGAATGGCCGTATTGACAACCTCCTCGACACTTCGGTCGTGACCGAGGTGGATCACTTCGCACCCCGTCGTTTGGATGATCCGACGCATCAGATTGATCGCGGCATCATGACCGTCGAATAGCGATGCAGCAGTTACAATTCTAACCTTGTTCTTGGGTTTATAGGGAGCAATGGTTTCCATAATCTTCGTTTGGTGGTTCGCACCTACGAATCGGTACGAGCTGCAAAAATACGAAGATCATTTTACGGTGTGGAACAAAATAGGAAATCAAGCTACAGCGAATCATCGTATTCCACAAACGCTATTCTTTTATCATAAGTGGCACAAGAAATGAATCGCTTTTTTGCTTAAAAAAAAGAGTTGTTTTACCTACTTCCGTTGAAATGCACAAGCTTGGAAATATTGTTCCCCTGAGGTCTTTAATATCTCCTTGAAGTGGTTGTCTCATAGCCTTTCCATCTCTATCAATCTTTACAATGGCTACTTCGTTTCCAAAAAGCCCCAAATTTCTAATCTCTTTGTCAGGTTTATTATCAAGATTCTTCGAGTTTTCATTGTAGACCACGTAAGTTGAACCATCTTCATCGAAAAAGAAGTGGCTCCCCTCTATATCTCTCATTGGAACTTCTTGTTTCCTTGGAATTATGCGATTCCAAATAATCTCGTTTTTTGTGTCAAATCCTACGACAAGAATGTCATAATAATTGTTGATTTGATAGGTGTGGGTTGATGTGGTGGTGCTAATTCTGCTTTGTTTGGTTGTAGTTCTTGTCCGAAAGGGACTATCGATTTTTTCTCCATAAAAAACGCCACTTCCATCAGAATTGTAATGAACTCCTTTCCAAATCACATCATATATCCCTTCTGAATCCGACAAAGGTGATGCAGCCCCATCATTGCCGCCTATTTTTAGCTCTTCGATACTTTCAATTACACTCTGATTCGCAAAACTGGACTGTTCAACTTTTTTCGTATCTCTATTCACTTTAGCTCTGAATACACTAATGTTTCCATTTTTCATTGGGCTATTCAGACCTCCTGAAATAAAAAAATCGCTACTACCGGTATTCTCAAAGAAAACTGACGCTAAATCTCTTGAGTCAATATTGATTGAGTAAGAAACCCATTCGGTCGATTCATTTGGGGCTTCAAAGACTCCAATTCCGTTCAGCTTTTTCATTCCGATTCTAAAATTGCCATTATTGTCAAGCATCTTAGGGAGTGAGCTCACCGTCCATGCAAGAAATCCTGTATTCGTCCAAAGCTTTTTATCTCCATTACTCAGCTCCCCTTTCATGGTCTTTGAGTAAATTTTATTTAGCTCTTTATCGAAACAATGCAATTCGAGTACTTCATTTGTACCGTCCTCATTCAAACTAGAAAATCCAACCAGTATTTTCGAATTATCATCCGATTTGACCATAAATAGGGATTCGGGATAATAAGCAGATTGCGATTTATATCTGGAAGCACCAATTCTCATAGGCTCTCCTATAAGAGTGAGCGTATTCTTGTCGACAAGTTGGCAATAGACGTCCAACTGAGCTCCTGATGTAGGATCAAACCCTAGAATGTAGATGGTATTTTCAATAATAAAAGATGAGGAATAGACGAGCTTACTTCCTCCCACCTTTAGTTTGATCGTAGATTCATTTATTAAAGCTAGATCTGTACTTAAATGGTAGATGTCCACATTCCCTTTCATGTACACTGCCTTACCGGCAAAAAGGTAAGAATCGTTTCCATCGGTGATTGTATACCTTACATCACTGTATGTGGTTTTGGTCTTTTTAGGAATAGCAGAAATAGAATAGTCTATTACATCCTGACTCATCATGGTGCTGACGATAAGCAGACTCACCACGGTGAGTAAAGTGGAAAATTTGAAATATCTATTCATTGCTATTTTTATTTGTCCATCACACACCGAAAACCCAAGTGATTTTGACCCGAGTCAAAACTTATGGCCATACGCGAAGTGGGGCGATAGTTCGAGCAGTACTGTTCGCTACATAAATAAGAACCACCTTTTATTACCCTCTTTTCAGTAGCATAGGGGTCATTCGGGTCGTAACTGGATGAAGGTCCGCGCGGATCGCGACAAACCTGCACATTCATCGCCACGTATTGCTTCTTGATATCGGGTCGGTAAAAGTCCGAAGTCCATTCCCATACATTTCCGATCATGTCGTAGAGTCCATAGGAGTTGGGTGGAAAGCTTCCCACAGGTGCCGAATACTCAAATCCATCTTCTGCTCTGAGCTCATAAGGAAATTCGCCTTGAAAGAAGTTGGCCAGGTACTTACCGTTTGGAGTCAACTCCTCGCCCCATTGAAATTGGGAATCTCCCGATTTCCCTCTGGCGGCAAACTCCCACTCGGCTTCGGTAGGCAGTCGTTTTCCAGCCCATTGGCAATAAGCCAACGCATCTTCATAGGCTATATGCACCACGGGATGATCATCTTTTCCTTCAAGATCAGAATCAGGGCCGAATGGATGCCGCCAATTGGCGCCTTGCTGCCATCTCCACCAACGTCTGATATCGTCAAATGGCACCGGGCCGGATGGAGGAGTAAATACAAGAGACCCCGCCGCCAATAAACTATCTGCCGGTTTGGGAGTTCCTGCAGGCAGTTCTTTGGAAAGTTGGTCCCAGTCAACATCTTTTTCTGCAAGGGTGATATACCCCGTTTCTTCCACAAATTTGCGGTATTGAGCATTGGTCACCTCCGTAGTATCGATGTAAAAACCCGATACCTCCACTGTGACCTCAGGACCTTCGTGGTTTTCGGCGTACTCTCCCTCACTGCCCATGGTGTAGACTCCACTTTCTATCCAGACCATTCCATCCGTATTTCTCGGTTGGTTCTTAACCGGAGTTTCAAAGCGGTCTGTCGCAGACTTTTCTCCCGAAGTAGATTCTGAACAGCCCGTGAAAGCAACGCTTGCAAACATCAAAAAGAAGTAAAATGTATAACGAACCATTGTCATTTTTGAAAAATACTATTCATTTCATTCTGCCACACCAGAAGGTGTCAATATAAAAACTCACAGTTCAGTAGAGTTTGAGCTATTCAATCTCACAATCGATTTTATGCCGAGGATGGCTATTTAGAAATCGAAAATAGTCATTGTGGCATCGTGATTCAATGATAAAAAAATTAACTGTTGCATTTCAATTATTAAACCAATGACTTTAAGCTAAAGAAAGCGATACATCTCGTATCGATTCAGAGCCCTTGGCAGTCCTGAAATTTTCCCGGAACTGCATGTGATCGTAGTGGAAAAGCATTCATAAAGATCGAGGTGCCATGGGTTGGGCTGTGAAAGGCTTGCCTTTTTTCACGAGGGAAGGAATGGATTCTTCCAAAATTTTTTGAACAATAAAAAGCGACGCAGGGTAGACCCACGTCGCTTTTATTCAAACCAAGAGAATAGTTAGTGCAGGACACTAGTATTCTCATCCACTACTACTGCATTAAGAGTCTGACTGACTCGCGGCTATCTCCATTTAGTACTTCTACTATGTAGATGCCGTTTTCTAATTCATTCATGTTCAAGTTGACAGTGTTAAGGCCCTCGTTGAAAGCCATGGCTTTTTCAAAGACTAATTTTCCTTGAGCATCAAATACTCGGATGAACGCTTGCCCTTCAGACAAGGAGTTGTAAGCCAAGTTGACATTGTCTTGTGCAGGGTTTGGCGCTACACGCAACCAAGAATCTGAAGATGCCATATCGAACAGCTCGCCGACAATGTTTACGTCCAGGTTGGTATTGTTCCATTGCACATCATCATTGATTTGAGAAAGCGGAGTATCAGAATATCCCGCACCCATTTCTTCAGTGATGGCCGCAGGCATGTAAAAGGCCTGGGCATAATCGGTGTAAGGACCTACTATTCTTGGGCTTTGCGAACATCCGCATCTCACTCTGAAGTTGTAGGTTGTAAATGGAACGAGCTGACCTACGGGAGCAGTAAATGAATTCGCAAAGTCACCAATTACTACTCTTGTGACTTGCTGTGGTCCCGTGCCAACGACAATATTGATTTGACATCCTATTTGTCCCGGGATCGGTTCCCACTCAAAGCGAAGGTTTCCATTAGGGAGCACCGTTGAACCAAGGCTGGCCTGATCAACCGCAGGGTAAGGATCTGCACAACTCGATTCGCATGTCAGAGAAACAGTATAACTGTCAGTTCCTGCAAAGTCATAAAACTGCACGTAATAAACTCCTGCAGCAGGAGTTTCAAGAGCTACAGATTCTGAACCACCGCCAAAAGTAGCATCCGAACAATCTACTTCAGTGAGGCCATCGCATGTTCCTGAGTATACGTAAAGTACGCCATCCCAAGATGTTGAGGAAGCTCCTGCGTCTACGGTAACGGTATAGTTATCAATTCCGTTTGCTTCAAAGCTATACCACACATCAAAGGTGTTGAAAGGTGAGAATCCACATCCCGATGGTGCATTTGTCGCAGCGTTAGCTCCTTCAGTGGTTCCATCTACTGAGTCTCCACAATTAAGACTGATCGCTCCGTCACAATTGTCATTGGCAGGTATTACAATACCTCCTCCACATGAGCAGTCTTCTTGAATCGTTTCTCCTTCCGTCAATGGGTTACCATCATCACAAGCATCACCGATGTTACCATCAGGACAGTCGGTACCACAAGTAGTACATTGAACTTGCGTATCAACACAATTGGTTGCTGTTTGACAAGCAGCGTTGGTATTCCAGTGAGGGAATAAGTCAGCGCCGCTGGCATTTGAAACGGTAACAGGTGATACCCCCTGAGCTACAACAGGTCCGTCAAAAGAACCACTTCTTACAGTAATGTAACCACCTTCAACAATCGAAAATTCGATGTCTTCTCCGGCAGGAACACCTGTAATTGTAGAATATTCCGTTTGGAAAGAGCAGCCGCTTATAAGAACCAGCGCATTACCGGCATCAGATATATCAGCAGAACCGAAAGAAGTATCGTTCAAGCAGTCTCCTGTAAGTGGTTGACCTGCACAAACGCAGTCTTCACCAATCACGTCTCCAATAGTGTTTTCATCACCATCATCACAAGCCTCGCCGGGGTTACCATCGGGACAAATGGTAGGGCAAGTCAAACATTGAACAGTGGTTGAATTTCCAATTGTGGCAGTACCACAAGCATCGTCTGTATTCCAGTGTGCAAAGAGGTCAGAGCCGCTTGCATTGGAAACAGTTAGAGGAGCAAATCCTTCTGCCACAATAGCACCGTCAAAACTATCAGCTCTAACTGTAATATATGCACCTGGTGAATCATAGTTGAATTCAATATCCTCACCTACAGGTACACCTGTAATGGTAGAATATTCCGTTTGCCAGCTGTTGCCGGCAATCGTGATCAATTGTCCGTTGGGACCTTCTGCTGAAATGTCAGCAGAACCGAAGCTAGATGTGTTGAGACAATTAGAAGAAGGTAAACCTCCAAATGCGATATCATCCCAAAGGTAAACCTGCTCTGGAGTAGGATTCACTTGATCAACATCAAAGTTGAAGAAAAGACTGACAATGTTGTAGTCCGCATTGATGTCAACAGGAACAAGCGCATCAACACTAAAGTCG
>DATFKV010000083.1:0-2715 GCA_035268465.1 Cryomorphaceae bacterium
ATTCACCGAATGCTCGGGGTGGTAGTAGATTTCAATGTCGATGTCACTGTACTTTTCTCGAGCCACCTCGTAACGGGCCGACATGAAGTTGTAAAAGTTTAACGACGGCTGGTCGAGCTTATAATGAAAGTACTTCCTTCCGTCTTCTTCCCACTCTTTGATGAGTGATCCCGGTGCTACGGCTATTTGATCCGAACTTGTGGAAATTATTGATTCCACTTCGACCCAATGCGCTAAATCTCCCGTAATGTAATTTTTGTGACAAAGCTCACCACAATTACGTACGAGTTCAGGAGTCCTTTTGCGACCGGGTAGCCCGAATTTTTTTCGATCATTCTTGTCGCTGATTTCAGCAGATGCCGAATACCCCATGGAAGGAAGAATCTGGGCGTTATTCAAAAAGGTACCGTTTGAAACAATGCTCGTATTTCCTCGATTATTCTCAAAACCTCGGGTAATGTAATTGTTCGCAATTTTTATGGTCCGCTCTTCTCCCGGTTGCCACGGTTCGCTTAAGGTATAAATCTGAAACCCGCGGACGGAGTCATTCATTGCAAGCTCGGCTCCGGGAATGTCGATGGTCGTTTCCCAATCGGGACTTAAATTCATGTAGATGCTATCCAATGCTATTTCTTCATCGTTTTCGAAGATGGCTTCCGCTCGTACATACAGGTCTCGCTCGTCAGGAAAAATGTCGATCTCGTACTTGATGGATTTCAATACCGGTAGGGGAGCATCTTCGTACTTCTTGTACATTTTTTCATAGTTTACCCTTTCCTCTTCTATGGTGCTGATGCTATCGTATTCATTCAAAATTTGGGTGTTGTAAAAAATCCAACCGGCCACGAGAAGCCAAACCGCGGCTATGATTCCGAATTGCATTCTCATTCGGCCTTTGAAATTGGCCTTTGCAGTTTTGAATTTTTCGCGAAAGCCTGATACGACACTTCGCGGCCAAAACAGGGCTGATAATGCTAAGAGAATCAAAGCGAACAGCATCCAGTAAAGGTCAAACCAAAGCGTACCTCTCATTCCGGGGCCGAATCCGCTCATATCGGAATAAAAGATGCCCGGAGACGCGCCGGGTTGAAGCATATTGGATTGAAATTCAAATACCTCGTTGATTATTATTCCCCAAGCAAAGAAGAAGAGTAATCCTAAGAAATAGCCCACGTACCGGTTCTTTACCAAGGTCTGAATAAAGACAAAGAGCGACGCAAGTATGATGTACCCGGGCAGTTCGTCAACGAAAAAGTCGATTAGATAAACATCGAGTTCGATATGGGTGTACCCTCTGAAAAGTTGAGAGACAATGCCCATGGTAATGAAAAGAAATTGAAGCAGCACCGCCACGCTTACGAGTGATGCCATCTTTGCCAAAACCGAAGCAAACGTGCTGTGCGGGGTGGCGTTGATCACTTCTTGAATATTCGACATGCGATCTCTCCATACCAATTCACCACTGAAGAAAACCACGATGATGATCATAAAAATTCCTGTGGATCCCGCTATATCTCCGATGATTTTATACGTGACGGGGTAGCTTTGCAACCCGAAGTATTCATAGCCTTGAAGTAAACTCACGAACAAAAGAATTACACCGAATAGCGCAAGGATGCGGAATGCAGAGCTTTTGATAATGCTGATGAAGCTCGTTTTGAAGAAGCTTCTGAATTGCAACCAACCCAAGTTTCCGCGAAAACCTTGATCTACATTTGGTTTCTCTAAATCGGCTATTACCGTTGCTACATCGGGAGTAACGCCTCTCTTTTTTCGGTATTTCATTTTTTCCCGAAAGGAGAAAACCTTAAAAGAGATAATTGAAATAACAACGCCAACGGTCAACCAGATCAATCGGTTTTGGAGAATAATCCCTTCAAATTGAGGACTCAAAGTATTTCGTTCTGCGGGAGTAAAGTAGCGGCTGTATACAGAATATGTTCGCACTGCCAACACGTCTAAGAGACCCGCCATCGTTTCATTGTCGATGTCAGAGAGCAGTGTGCCTGAAGCGATCCATCCCACTATAAGCGCCATGGCGCCAACGAATGAAATAATGGTGCTTTTAAACCTATGTGCCAGAAAGAAAATGATGGATCCCGCGATAAACATGTTCGGTAGGATGAACAAGAAGTAATTGTTTACGAGCGTTTCGAAATAAAACGGACCTATACGACTGGCGTCCAGCCAGCCTGCAGCGGGACCTATTAATGCTCCAACCCAAGCCCCAAAAAATACCCCCAATAGGGGAATGGTAGAGAGAATTAAAGCTCCAAGAAATCGCCCCCAAAAGTACCCGCCTTTTTTGATGGGGAGTGAAAACATAATTTCGTTGAACCGATTGCTATGATCTCGAAGAGCTGCGTTATTGAAGAAGGCAGCCGCCTCTATCAAACCAAAAGTCCCGAGGATTAATACAAAATTGGTTAACGTGTGTGGACTGTTCTTGTAGACGTTTCCTACGGCGCCTCCTATTTGGATATTGTCGCTAGCTACTGCCCCAAAGGCAAGGAGAGCATTCAGAAAAAAGAAAACGTACACCATCGGGCTCTTGAAGGCCGATCGAAGCTCGAGCTTAAAAAATTCTCCAAACATGGCTTATACGGTTTCAGGTTCGTTGATCTTCACAAAGAATACATCTTCGAGATTGGGCTCTACAGAGGTAAACCCTTCGCCCGGACTGCTATCACTGAGTACGTGAATTTGCGGTCGTCC
>DATFKV010000084.1:0-3247 GCA_035268465.1 Cryomorphaceae bacterium
CGTGAAGCGCCATTAATGTGAGTACGGTAACTTGAGAAGTAAATGCCTTTGTGGAAGCTACCCCTATTTCAGGACCTGCATGTGTATAAGACCCTGCGTGGGTCATTCTAGCAATAGAAGACCCGATAACATTGCAGACTCCGATAATCGTAGCGCCTTTTGATTTTGCCAATTCTATTGCTGCAAGTGTGTCTGCGGTCTCACCTGACTGAGAAATAGCAATAATTACATCGTCTTCATATATAACGGGGTTGCGGTATCTGAACTCAGATGCGTACTCAACCTCCACCGGAACTCGTGCCAAATCTTCAAAGAGATATTCAGCCACCAAACCGGCATGCCAGCTGGTTCCGCACGCCACGATTATTATTCTTTTGGCGTTTACAAACTTCGCTATGTAATCGCGAATTCCACCCAATTCTACCTGACCGTCATCCACGCGTAAGCGTCCGCGCATTGAATCTCTTACCGATCGTGGCTGCTCATAAATCTCTTTGAGCATAAAATGCTCGTAACCCCCCTTCTCGAGTACTTCGAGCTGCATTTCAAGTTCTTGGACATAAGGGGTCTTCTGCTGGTTTTTGATGTTCATTAAAGTGAAGCCATCGTTCCGATCCAAGATGGCTATTTCTTCATCGTCCAGATAAATGACATTCTTGGTATACTCAATAATTGGAGTAGCATCAGATGCAATAAAAAACTCTTTATCGTGACCAAGACCAACCACGAGAGGACTTCCCTTCTTAGCTGCAATGAGTTGATCAGGATTGTTTTTGTCCAAAACAACTATAGCATATGCGCCAATGACTTCATTCAAAGCTATTCGAACCGCATCAAAAAGACTGTTATTCTCATTCTTCTGTACATTGGAAATCAGATGAATTAAGACCTCGGTATCGGTATCGCTCTTAAATACATGACCTCTCTTTGTCAATTCTTCTCTGAGCGCTCCGTAATTTTCGATAATTCCGTTGTGGATGATCGCCATGTTTCCGTCCTCACTTTCATGTGGATGGGAGTTCACATCATTTGGTGGCCCATGAGTAGCCCATCTTGTGTGACCGATCCCGATGGTACCTAGCATTTCTTTACCTTCTTCTACTTTTTCTTCTAGGCCGGCTACCTTTCCCTTCTTTTTGACAATTCTTAGATCTCCGTCCTCTAAAGTGGCTACTCCTGCGCTGTCATATCCACGGTATTCCAGCCTCTTCAAGCCTTTTATCAGAATTGGGTAAGCTTTTTTAGTTCCTATGTATCCTACTATTCCACACATGGTCTATCAAAAATTAGTAAAAAGTATATCAAGTCTAAGGTTGTTTTCAGGATTCTGACTGTTTGGAAATTCCGCTCCGTTTAGGACGACCCGATTTGCGGTAGAAGCGGCTCCTTGAACAACAATTTCCAAACCATGAAAGTCTCTTTCCTCAGTAAGAACTTGCTGAATGAATCGAGTAATAAAGAAACGGTATCGCTGATTTACCGAGTCGAATGACCCATCAATAACTGCGTAGTTCGGTGATTGCAAGAATTCATCCAATAAAAATGCATCGTCATTTTCATCCAATCCAAACAAAAGTAATCTTTGAGGAGGAGTATATCTGGCGGCATCAGAAGAGTTGATTGGAAAGATTAATTCGGCCTTGGCCACGGCAAGACCCTCTTCGTCTCGTAGTTTCTCCAAATGTGGCAAATCAACGCGCAATTTAACCCCCGCAGTCGACTGCGTGTAAAGAAATTGCTCTCCGGGAGAAGATACACCATTTACCACCTGTCTCACTAAAGAAGGATCCCCTCCTCTTATGAAGTCATGTTCAAAAGTATTGAACTTCCCGGTATTGCTTCTGATCTCAAAGTCGTAAAAGAGCGTATCCGGATCAGGATTATCAGCAGTGGTTAAAGTGTCGCGATAATAGAGCTCTATGCGACTTGTTCCCTGCGAACTATTAAAAGAAATGATTCGCGTATTGGAAAGGTTAACTCCCAAAGCATTCTCTTCGACCGTTATCTTCAACCCTTTGATAACATCGAGAAACTCTGTAGCACTGAGACCATCTCCCGCACTGGCATCAAAGATTCTTTGTCCCAATTCCTCCGTTAACGGCAGTCTGATTGACGGTCTGAATGCGAAGTCACCTACTATAGAAGAATCGCTGTAATTGGGAGTAATCAGGTTATTGCCTTGCAAAACCAAGTCTTGCTCTATCACTGCTAAAGACTGATTGCTGTAATATGCTTTAGTAACATCCAGCGAATCAATGACTTCAAATACCTCAAAATATTGTTTGCCCGTAGATCCATATATCGGAACGCCCTGAGAAAAATCAAAAGCCAGATTCAAAATCAAGCTATCAATAACGAGATTCTCCAGTGACGACCCTTCACTAAAAAATATCGGATTCGAAGAAGTCAACCTCACTTCACTGTAGTGCTCAGCTTTTGTGTAGCCAAAAACCGGATCAATATAAGCTCCTACCAATCCCGTTGATACACCATCTGTTCTTACTGAATCATCGGGTAGAGAAACCGCCGTGACTGTGAAAGTATCTATACCCGAAACATTTAAAATATCCTCGTCCGGTTGAAGATCTATTCCAACGGAGCCTTCAGGCTTTTCACATGCCGCGAAGACAGCGAATAAAAAAAAGATAGCGGCCCACTTTCGCGGCCGCTTATCTAAATCAAACATATTAAGGTATTTGGGTCTATTCAGCGAGAATAGAGTTTTCTTCGAGTATTCCGTCGTAAAAATCACTGTAGTTTTTAACGCAATTTTCGGGTTCGCAGTATTCAAGAGTGGGTTTATCAGATGCCTCAATTTCTGACTTAATGCCCTCAGAAAGATCATCACTGGCTTCAATAATACCATCAGAATACTTGAATGCAAATTTGGTTAAAGTTTCGAAGTCAACGTCACCTTTTTTCAAATCTGCCAAATCTTCGTCGGAAAACCCGTCAAACTTCAATTTTTCGGCCACGCTTTTGTCCAGCGATCCATCAAAATCGCGTGAATAAGCAGAAAAAACAACCTTAGAATCAGCAAAATGAGGATCCTCGTTGTAGAATTTTTTCAAATAAAGCGGTAGAAATGAAGTGAACCATCCGTGACAATGAATCACATCAGGCGCCCAACCAAGCTTTTTGACTGTTTCCAAAACTCCTCTGCAGAAAAAGATAGACCGTTCGTCATTGTCTTTGAAAAACTTCTCTTTCTTATCCGTAAGAACCGCTTTTCTCTGAAAATAGTCCT
>DATFKV010000085.1:0-3270 GCA_035268465.1 Cryomorphaceae bacterium
AAAAAGGCCTGCCTGCCGAAGACGCTTTAGCCTCTCTAACCACCGCACCGGCTGAATTTTTAGACGCTGAAAAAGTAGGTAAGTTGGCAGAGGGTTATCTGGCCAATTTCTTCATCACCGATAAAGAAATATTTACGGAAGAGTCTCCGAAAGTAGTTGAGCATTGGATCAAAGGAAAAAGAAACATCATTGAGGACGTTGATCGAATTTCATTCGTGGGAAATTATGATCTCAACATTAACGACACGTATTACACCTTATCGTTAGAAGGCGAAGAAAAAATTAAAGGCAAAATTTCCCTGATTCAAGATGCGGATACCTTGACATCGACAGTTGACTTCTCGCATCAAGGAAATGAAGTCGTTTTAGCCTTTGACGATCCAGAAGAAAATGGTCGATTCAGACTTTCGGCCACAAGCCTTACAGAAAACAGAATCTGGGATGGCCGCGGTATAAATCCATTTGGAAAAGAAGTATTGTGGAGTGCCATTCGCACCAAGAAAAAATCGGAGGAAAAAGAAGCAAAGACCGACAGCACGGCCACTGACAGCTTGCTCACGCCGCCCAAAATGATCTATCCGTTGAGCGCTTACGGACATGACTCTCTGCCAAAAGAAATATACGCTTTAATTCAAAATGCCACGGTTTGGACCTTGGACGAGAACGGGACTTTGGAAAATGCCGATGTGTTCATTTCCAATGGTAAAATCATTTCGGTGGGGACCAATTTGGACTTGTCGCAATTTGAAGGAGACACCAAGATCGACACCATCGACGGAACGGGAATGCATGTCACACCTGGCATCATCGACGAGCACAGCCACATTGCCATCACTCGAGGAGTAAATGAGGGCACGCAGTCCAGCACTGCTGAAGTGAGGATTTCCGACGCGGTCTCACCGAACGATATCAATATTTACCGTCAATTGGCAGGAGGGGTCACAACGGCTCAATTGCTTCATGGCTCGGCCAATCCGATTGGCGGACAGTCGGCCATTATCAAAATGCGCTGGGGAGAAGATATGGAAGACATGCTCTTTGCGGAAGCTCCCGGGTTCATCAAATTTGCTTTAGGAGAAAATGTCAAACAATCCAATTGGGGTGATTCGTACAATGAGCGCTATCCGCAAACGAGGATGGGGGTAGAACAATTTTTCTACGACTCCTTCTACCGCGCGAAGGAATACGGACAGTTGAAGCAATTGAACGAAGCAGGAAAGAAGTCAAAGAAGAAACGCAGACGTAGCAAGGAGGAAACCGAAGAGAAAGAAGCTTTCCGAACCGACATTGAATTGGAAGCTCTCTTGGAAATTCTCAACAGCGAGCGCTTCATTACATGCCACTCCTATGTGCAAAGCGAAATCAACATGTTAATGCACGTAGCCGACAGCATGGGTTTTACACTCAACACCTTCACCCATATTTTGGAAGGATATAAAGTGGCCGACAAAATGAAGGAGCACGGAGCGGCGGCCTCCACCTTCAGCGATTGGTGGGCGTACAAGTATGAAGTAAAAGATGCAATACCTCACAACGCCTCCATTCTGAATCGAATGGGCGTAACTACCGCCATCAATTCTGACGATGCCGAAATGGGACGACGCCTGAATCAAGAGGCAGCTAAGGGTATTCGCTACGGCGGAATGAGCGAAGAAGACGCACTGAAAATGGTGACATTAACTCCCGCCAAAATGCTTCACATCGACGATTACGTAGGGAGTATCACTGCCGGAAAAGATGCCGACTTGGTGATTTGGAGCGACCATCCCTTATCTGTCTATGCCAAGGCAATGAAAACATTCGTGGATGGTAAACTTTACTTTGATCGCGACGACATGGAGTTGCGGAAAGTCCGCGATGAAATTGAGCGAAATGAAATTGCCGACAAAATGGCGAAAGCGGCTTCGAACGGCACCGAGACACAAAAGCCAAAACGCAAAATGGAAAGATACTACCACTGTGATACGAAAGAATAGAATACTCACATTCTTGGGACTCCTGACCGTATTTTTGGTTCAGGCACAAGAAGAAAACCGAAGTGTCATTTTTACGGGTGGCAAGATCTTTACCGCTGCGGGTGATGTTTTTGAAAATGGAGCAATTGGCGTCAAAGCCGATACCATAAGTTTTGTAGGGAAGGAATCTGATGCCAACTTTTCTGAGTACGGCCGCGTGGAGGAGCTCGAAGGAAACCACGTATATCCGGGATTGATTGCGACCAATACCACCCTCGGATTAACGGAAATTTTTGCTGTTCGCGCTACTCGAGATTACCGCGAGGTAGGAGACATGAATCCAAATGTACGCAGCATCATTGCTTACAATGCCGATAGTGACATCACACCGACCGTGCTGGAAAACGGAGTACTCTTTGCGCAAATTTGCCCGAGAGGCGGAACCATCAGCGGAACCTCATCGGTGGTAAAGCTCAAAGGTTGGAACTGGGAAGATGCCGTTTACGAAATGGACGAAGGCATTCATATGGACTGGCCGCGCATGTTCAAGCGAAAGGGTGAGCGCGACGACCCGAGAGAATACGAAGCCGATGAAAAATACACTGAAAAAATCAATGAGCTAAAAGCGTTTTTCGCTTCTGCGAAAGCATATGCCCAAAGTAAATATCCGTTGGAGCGAGATTTGCGTTTTGAGTCCATGAAGGGAATTTTCAACGGCAGCCAGCGCTTGTACATTGAAGCTGATTTTATAAAAGAAATCCGCGAGGTGGTTGCATTTAAGCGCGAATTGGAATTACCGAAGGTGACGATCGTCGGAGGGTATGAGGCCAATCGAGTGGCGGACCTTTTGGTGGAAAATGAGATCAGCGTTTTGGTAAGAAGAGTCATTAGCTTGCCGCGATTGGCAGAAGATCACATTGATGCTCCGTTTCAATTGCCTGCTCAATTGGCAGAAGCCGGTGTTCTCTTTGCTTTTCAAATGGACGGAGATATGGAGCCCATTCAAAATCGCAATCTTGCATTTGCTGCTGGGGTGGCAATTGCCAACGGCCTGAGTCGTGAAGAAGCCCTCAGAGGATTGACAATCAATGCAGCAAAGATTTTGGGAATTGACGACCGAACGGGAAGTCTTGAAGTAGGCAAGGAAGCCAACTTTATTGTGACGGAAGGAGACCTGTTTGATATTCGCACGGGAAAAGTACATCGAAGATACTTGGGAGGTATGCTTATCGATCCTGAAAATCGTCAGAATGACCTTTATATAAAGTACCTCCGAAAGCATGGTTTCTCAGAAGTGGAAGGAAAACCTTAATTT
>DATFKV010000086.1:0-2171 GCA_035268465.1 Cryomorphaceae bacterium
TGATCCCATTGGGTGCGAAGGTAAAAAAGTGTCGGAAACGAATTAGAGTTAATATGCCTTCAGGCTGATATCTAAACTACTGACGCTATGCGTGAGAGCTCCCATTGACACAAAATCAACGCCGCATTCGGCGTACTGTCGTACATTTTCCATTGTAATCCCACCGCTGGCCTCCGTTTCGATTCCTTCGGGAATCCCGGCTACCGCCTTTCGCAAATCGTTAAAACTGAAATTGTCCAGCATAATTCGGTCGATCAAACCCACTCTTAAGATTTCATCGACTTCTTGAAGACTGCGTGCCTCGACTTCCAATTTAATGTTGAGCCCCTGATTCTTTCGGTATTCGTCGGCCATTGTAATGGCTTCTTCGATACCACCTGCATAATCGATGTGATTGTCTTTGATCATCATCATATCGTACAAACCGAATCGATGATTTACTCCCCCTCCGATTTGTACCGCGAGTTTTTCCAAAAATCTCAGCCCGGGAGTCGTTTTTCGAGTATCGAGAATTTTGGTATCCAGCCCTGACACTTTGTCCACCACTTCGCGCGTAAGCGTAGCGATACCACACATGCGCTGAATGCAATTCAAGGCGAGTCTTTCGGCCATTAAGATACTCCTGGCCTTGCCACTTACGGTCATAATCACCGTTCCCGGCTCTACCACAATTCCGTCGGTTACAACCGTCTTGACTTGAAGGTTGGGGTCTATGAAGTAAAATATCTGTTCGGCTATTCCCGTACCGGCCACTACTCCTTTTTCCTTCACGATCATCTTAGCTCTGCCCACCGCTCCCTCGGGGATGCAAGCCAAGCTGGTGTGATCACCTTCACCTATATCTTCTAGTACCGCATTGCGGATAAATTCATCTATCGTCATAGAAACGTATCGGTTCTTCTCTACAAAGGTGGTGATATTTTGCGCCGGGTTTCCCTAAAAACCTACTATTTACACCGGCTTTGCAAATCAACCCTTGAGCATTTAAAAAAACATTAATACTCCTCCAGGGCTATTTCTGCGGCCCTCTGTTTTGCGAGCTTTTGATTTGAGCTTGAGGCTTCAAAAATTCTGCCGTCGGGTAGTTCAATTTCAACAGTGATCACGGGCATGTGATCAGGTCCGGACTTTCCCACTACTCTGGCTTGAATGCTCTTTCCAAAATCTTGTTGCACCATTTCTGCTAATTCTACGATGGGATTTGTTGCCATTCCTTTTGGTTTCGTTCTCAGAGAAAAATTTATATCCTTTCAAATATAGCATTGAATTTCTTTTTTCTCCTTCTTTACACTGACTTGTGCTCAGTTTATCCCTACCTACTGAATTTGCAAAACAAATAGATAGCTGCCATGTTTTTAAGTCCTTTCAGCATGAAGTCTCTCACCGTATTCAAAGACAGCCTGAGTAGATTGTATACTTAACTTTGCAAAAAAAAAAGAATTTTGAATCATGAGTGATCAGCTTTTTGATATTGCCATTATAGGCGGAGGAATTGTAGGTGCGGCCACTTTTTACAAGATGCAGCTTCGACACCCCGACCTTAAGATTGTACTCATCGAAAAGGAAAAAGAGCTGGCAGATCATCAGACCGGAAATAATTCAGGCGTGATTCATTCAGGGCTTTATTACAAGCCGGGAAGTCTCAAGGCAGAGAACTGTGTGAAAGGACGAAAAGAGCTGGTGGCTTTTGCCAAAGAGCACGATGTAGACCACGATGTGTGTGGGAAGGTGGTGGTCGCAGCCGACGAAAGCGAGCTGCCTATGCTCGATAAGATATTTGAGATTGGTAAGCAGAACGGCATCGAAGGGATTGAGAAAATAACTGCTGAACAGATCAAAGAACGCGAGCCCTACTGTGAAGGAATCGCGGGGATATGGGTTCCCGTAACCGGAATTATCGACTACCGCGCCGCTACGGAAAAAATGGTTGACTTGGCCTTGGCCAAGAATAAAAACTCCAAACTCATTTTGGGTGAAGAGGTAACGGGCATCAAAAAGGTGGCTGAGCATGAAGAAGTGCTGACATCTAAAGCTACTTACAAAGCAAAGTACTTGGTTTTTTGCGGGGGGCTTCACGCCGACCGCTTGGCTAAAAAAGACCAAATTGACTTAAAAGAAAAAGTGGTAGGTTTTCGAGGCGATTACTACGAACTGACCGATCAGGCCAAGCA
>DATFKV010000087.1:0-2138 GCA_035268465.1 Cryomorphaceae bacterium
TCAGATCACTTATTATCTGGGCTTCTTGGTTCTTTTTATGATTTTCGCTTTTGCTTGGAGGGCCTCTCGAAAGCATAAAATCAATGAGTTTTTCAAAGCTTCGGTAGTATTGCTGGTGGCGGCCGTTCTGGGAATAGCAGCTAACCTAAATAATTTGTGGCCTACCTATGAATATGGAGAGTATTCTATAAGAGGCACCACGGATCTTACCATTACTCCTGGTGGGAGTTCCAATGAGGCCAACACCACCAAAGGTTTGGACAGGGACTATGTGACTCAATGGAGCTACGGAATAGAAGAGACATTGACGATTTTGATACCGAACCTGATGGGGGGAGAGTCCGGAGCTCTGATTGATCAGAATACTCAAAAGGAGGATCCTCAAATGTATCGAGATATCGCTCAAGGATATCAGGCTACTCAGGTTTTTCCTAATTCTTATTGGGGAGATCAACCCTTTACCAGCGGACCGGTTTACTTCGGAGCAACGGTATTTCTTCTTTTCCTGTTGGGATTGGCTTTTGTCAGGAACAGATTGAAATGGGCCCTTCTCGCCACGGCGATTCTCACAATAGCGTTGGCGTGGGGAAAGAATTTTATGGGTCTCACCGACTTCTTTCTCGACTATTTGCCCGGATACGATAAATTCCGAGCGGTAACCATATTACTGTCCATTACAGGATTGGTATTTCCTATGCTGGGTTTCATCTTTATGCGTCAACTTCGTGCAAGGCCTGAGATCATTGCTGAAAAGCAAAAACTGTTTTTTGGTATCGCCGGAGGTTTGGCTATTATTTTGATCGCCTTCGTGGTGGCGCCTCAGGGATTTTTTAATTTCTTGAGTTCTCAAGAAAACGAGATTTTCAGCAATTTATCACAAGGCGAAAATGGGGCGGTTGTTTTGCAGTACGTCTCGGCTCTTCAAGAAGCCAGAGCAGATCTTTTGGTTTCCGATGCGACGCGGTCTTTGATTTTTGTCCTCCTCACTGCCGGAGTTGTATGGCTATTTGCTAAGGGGAAAGTCAATGAGAAAGTCTTGGTTGTCGGCATGGCCGTGTTGGTGATTGGCGATATGTGGCCTATAGCCAAACGGTATGTGAACAACGAAAAAGTTAAAGGTCGATACGTGCAATGGCAGCCCGAGGAGGTTGCCGCTACTGCTTATTCGATGGCAAATGCAGACAGTTATATCTTGCAGCGCGAGATGGAAATGAATCCTCGGGTAGGTGATGCCGTGTCTGCGGCCGAGGCAGAATATCGAAAAGAGACGAAGCAGGATATTTCGCGAAGAGCGAGCCAAGAGGAAATTGACAACGTAAAGTTTGCAGCCCTGCGTTTTAGCACGGATTACCGAGTTTTAAATCTCAATGGTCCTTTTCAGGAATCCAGAACTTCTTATTTCCACAACTCTATTGGCGGATATCATGGAGCTAAACTGAAGCGCGTTCAGGAATTGTATGATTTCCACATTTCAAAAGAAATAGCCACTTTGACCTCTGTTTTGCAAGGCTCACCCGATATGAATTCCGTGGATCGGGCCATTGAGCAGATGGATGTGGTCAATATGCTCAACACGAAGTACATCGTTTACAACC
The DNA here is from genome assembly GCA_035268465.1 of Cryomorphaceae bacterium. GTDB lineage: Bacteria > Bacteroidota > Bacteroidia > Flavobacteriales_D > Cryomorphaceae > JAKVAV01. The sequence goes on from DATFKV010000087.1 coordinate 1,596, forward strand.
CTGAAGCACCTCCATTTGAAAATGAGTATGCATACGGACCTGCCTGGTTTGTGGAATACATTCAGGTGGTAGAAAATGCTGATCAGGAGATTTTGGCCTTGGATGAATTGGAACTTAAATCAGAGGCTGTCGTTCACGACGATTTTAGTAAAATGGTAGAAGGCTTCACCTTTCAGCAGTCAGCTGATGCCGTGATAGCGGTGGAAGAGCATTTGCCCAATTACATTAGTTATATCTACGATTCGCCCGTGCCACAGGCGGTGGTTTTTTCGGAGATATATTACCCCGCGGGTTGGAATGCTTATTTGGACGGCGAGCTTGTAGATCACTTTCGTGCAAACTATGCCCTGCGGGGAATGATAGTGCCCGAGGGGAGTCACAAGATTGAATTTAAATTTGAGCCCGAAAGCTATGCGCAGGCCTCCATGATCAGTACGGGCGCGGGGTTAATTGTATTTTTCTTCTTTTTGTTTGCACTCTACAGGTACTTCAAAACACCTGAAGAAGACATTTACGAAGACTTAATGAGCTAAGCATGCAAGA
>DATFKV010000088.1:0-2045 GCA_035268465.1 Cryomorphaceae bacterium
TTTCAAAATCCTTTTCAAAGGAAGTAGCATAAGCAATTCTTTTTAGCTCGGTAAAAGTAATGGCCAGCTCTCTGCTCAAAAGGTCAATATCAATTTCTGATTGAGCCCTTCGATTTAGTTCCCGCTCGAGCAATTCTATTCGCTGTTCTTTGTCTTCTAAAAGCGCTTCATTGCGATCATAAATATCCTTTACGATGTCTGCTCGAATACTAGCTTGAAGTTTTCCTGAAAGCAAGTCAAGCTCCATATCATCGTCCTTATTGTCTCCGTCAAAGACTTCAAGCCGACTATCTTCCAGACCATATACGGGTAATTTCGATCGCCATTTTTCAATAGTATCAGTTGGTATGGGAGACCCGAAAACGAACACTTCAATGGTGGAAAGTGAGTCATTATAAACGAAGTTTTGGTTCACAATTCGCGATCCGTCCATCTTAACCACTTCAGAGACAAAAGACTCTGCGTGACCTTTAAACCAAGATTCCTTCAGCACACCCCAAAAAATCCAAAGACTGGGCAGAATCACGATTGTGGTGAAAAGAGCCATGTAGAATTTCACCTTCTTCTCTCTTTTGCGATTGATAAATTTACGAAGTGGAAACCTTAGGTACCTCACGCCAATAAGTGTTGACGCACAGATGAAGATGGAGTTGAGCAAGAAGAGGTAAAAGGCTCCAAAAAAGAAAGGCCAATTTCCCGTAGCCAATCCAAATCCTGCCGTACAAAGTGGAGGCATGAGAGCGGTGGCAATCGCTACTCCCGGAATTACATTGCTTTTTTCCTTGCGTGAACCTGCCACAATTCCGGCCACGCCACCAAAAATAGCCACAAAAATATCGAGTGTCGTCGGTTTCGTTCTTGCCAAAAGCTCGGGCTGATATTCCACAAGCGGTGTGAGAATAAAATAAACCGTACTCGTAATCATGCTGATAATCACCATTACCGCAAAGTTTTTCAATGATTTCACCAGCAACTCATCATCGTTGGTGCCCAAAGCAAGACCTATTCCCAAAATAGGCCCCATGAGCGGAGCGATAAGCATAGCCCCGATAATGACGGCAGGTGAATTGAGATTGAGACCAATGGAAGCGATGAAGATCGAACAGATTAAAATGTAAACCGTGTGACCTCTAAATGAGACGTCTTTAATGATTCCCTCACGGGTTTTCTCATAATCCGTTTCTTCGCGAATGCTGAGCAAAGCAGATAAAAATCGATACAACTCCATCCACAGAAGTGAAAAACGCCTCGACAAATTCCTACTGCTTTCCTCTACTTTTTGCTCTTGCCCGATACGAGCTCTGTCCTCGTTCATATTTTGTTCCTCTGTCATATCCTATGAAAAGTAGGAGCAAAATAGAGGAAATTTCCTATTCCATTTACATTACCGAAAACTTCATGAGTTTTACCTCTTGAGAAGTTTGGATTTTAGCCAAAAAGAAACCTTTAGGCAAAAAAGAAATATTCAATTCACCTTTTGAATCGACTAAAGCTTTCTCCATTAGCAATTCACCGTTCATGCTTTGGATAGAAATGATTGAGCCTGGTGACGCATCCGAATACTTCAAAGTCAGACCACCGGAATTTAGCAAAGCCAGCATCACAGAGGAGGAACCGCTCCATGCACTTACACCACTCAAACCTTGCACGGGACAATATGCACGTACTCGAAATTCGTAATCCATAGAATTATCTAACTGGGCGGCCGCATAAGAAGTGCTGAAAGAATTGACTGTGCCAACCGGCACTCCGTCTAAACGTGCTTGCAGCTGATACCCCAATGCATCCACAACGGGGCTCCAAGAAATGGAAAAACCCGTGGTTTCCTGAGTCACAACCAGATTTTCCGGAATGGCGCATCCTTCGGCGCAAGGGAATAATTCTGCTCCCTCAATTTGACTCGTCCATTTACCAACGCCGTTTCCGTTTTCCAATTCGGAGAGAAATGATTCACCCCTGGTGCAATCCGCTCTCAAATACCGATCTAACCAAGGAAGCAAAACCTCCAAAACGCGACTGTGTTGCTCAGCTAGTGCAATGAAAGG
>DATFKV010000089.1:0-6795 GCA_035268465.1 Cryomorphaceae bacterium
CGACTTTAAAAATACGGCCTTCATGATTTCTTAGTGTTATTCATTATCGTGTAGTGGCTGAACCATGTAGTTCGGTAACAAGGCGCACGAAGTTTTTAAAATCAGGGATTTGCCTTTTGGCAATGACCGTTTTAAAAACAAGTGCAACGCAGATAACGGACTGCATGGGCAGACACTATTTTTTTCCTTGTACGACTAAAACAATCTCCCCCTTCGGCGGATGATCGGTATATCTTGCCACGAGTTCACCCAAACTTCCGCGGACGGTTTCTTCGTGAATTTTGGAAATCTCCCGCACCAATGCGGCTTGGCGGTCTTCGCCAAAAAACTCCGCAAACTGAGCCAATGTCTTGACAATTCGGTGAGGCGATTCGTAAAAAAGCATGGTGCGCTCTTCTTCCGCCAAAGCGATCATTCGTTTATTCCTCCCCTTTTTTGGAGGGAGAAAACCTTCGAAACAAAACCGATCGGCGGGCAATCCCGAATTGATCAAAGCGGGAATTACCGCAGTGGCACCAGGCAGCGTTTCTACCACAATGTCATTTTCGGCGCAAGCCCTTACCAATAAAAAACCCGGATCGGATACTCCCGGGGTTCCCGCATCGGTGATCAATGCCAATTCATCTCCGCTTTTTAATCGTTCGATCACCCTCTCCAACATCCTATGCTCATTGTGCGCATGGAAAGGAATCATCGAATTTTCAATTTCAAAATGCTTGAGGAGTTTTCCAGAGGTGCGGGTATCTTCAGCGAGAATGGCTGCAACCGTTTTAAGGACTTCCACAGAGCGAAAAGTCATGTCGCCGAGATTGCCGACGGGTGTAGGAACGAGATAGAGTTTTGACAAGGCTAGAGGGTTTTGACGAATTCTACCAACAAGGTAAAAACTTCTTGGTAGTTGCTCCAATCCACCACATTTGGCAAATCGTAGATATCGTGGTAAGCGGTAATATTTCCTACGGTATAAATGAAAATAGCGGGAACTCCTTTCTCGGAAAACCAGTAATGGTCACTGTTTGCCGCTTTTCCGCGGAGTTTGATTTTTGGCACCAAGTCTCTCTCAGTGTTGATCGCTGCCATTGCAGCCATGCGCTCTTGGTGCAGCCGGCCATTTACGATGGTAATGCCTTTTTCGGCGGAACCCATCAAGTCGAGATTGATCAAGAACTTGACCTTGTTGAGATCAAAAGTGGGGTATTCCACGAAGTAACGAGAACCGATCAACCCGGCTTCCTCTCCCGAAAAGAAGATGAAATAAGTGTCGTACTCAGGTTGATGATCGGCATAGTAAGTGGCTAGATCAAGCAAGGTGGCCGTACCTGTAGCATTGTCGCTGGCTCCGGCAAAAAGAGCATCTCCCATCATTCCCAAATGGTCGTAGTGCGCCGTAAAAACCAAAAGACTATCGGAACTCTTTCCCTGAATTTTGGTGATGATGTTTTGGGCGGTGAAGTCAACTTGGGTGGGCTTCGTCTTAACCGTTAACTTCTCCTCACCTTCCGGAAAGGAAGAAGTGAGTACTTCTATAATCGGATTGGCATACAATTGCTCACCGACCGACCAAGTCAATTTGTTCTTGAGAAGAATAACGGGACCACGCTTCAAAGCGGATTGAACAAAGTCGTACTGAACCGTCACCTCATCGGGTGTATCAATTCCTTCGGTATCGATGACGGGGATGCTGCCTTCCGGCAAATCGGGAATCTCACTTGCGAGCAATGAAGCTGAATCCAACCGAACGATAGTCAACTTGCCGCTGAAAGTACCCGATCTTGGATCAATGATAAAATCAACCCCTTCTTTGAGTTTTTGCTTCCCCACTTTTAAGGTGGATGCTTTGGGAAAAGTATTTACCGCGAAACCGTAGGATTGTGTTGTGGATTCCAAACCTATTTCGGTGAGGCGTTTCTGCAAAAACACCGAAGCTTTTCCAAGGCCATTTTCAACGTATCCCCTTCCGGCAAACTGAGGCGAAGCAAGCCTGTCCACATCAGATTTTACCTGATCGAGGTTTTGACCGTAAGCTTGGACGACAAGGGCAATCGATAGAAAACCGAGAAGGTTTCTCATAAGTATCTGCGTTGAGCCAAGTCGATCAACTCCTTTACCACCGGGTCTTTAGGATTCCAGCCATATTGCTCGCTCAGCGTGTTCTGAATGTACTCGTCGGCTTCGATGTAGGAGCCAAAGGAGTTCAACTTTTGCACGGAGACCTCAAAAGCAGCCTTGTCTTCATTGAACAGTTGCGTGATAAAGCGGAATTTCATATTAATCCCGATCGAACTTGTCAGATCTTCAATTGGCTTTTGCTTCAGTCTCTGTGCCAATGATTTCTCTTCACTTTTCTCTTGAAACTTGTCATTTAAGCTTTGTTCCATGCGCTTTATTTCTTCGATGGAATCGATGAGTGAGATCTGATTGGGCGATATCTCGGCACTTCCCATAGGGATAACCGGACCGGTTACTTCTACATCCCGGTCAGAATTTGGCTCGGGTTCTTTTTCGGAAATAGCCTCAGTAATAACCTCCTTTTCGGATGATACGGGAGGTGTTTCAGGCTCTAAAGTTTCATCCAAAGGACCGGCTGCGGGTTCTTCGACTACTTCTGCGTTCCTCTCTTCGCGGATTAAATCCTCATAGGACTTGTGTCGAATCACGACCAATCTCTCGTATAAATCTCGGCTGAGATCAGCCATTTCTATTACCTCTTCGGAACCTAATCTGCCTGCTTCCAATTTGGCACCTAACTCTTCGAGTTGATTGATGATATCTTGTATCGTCATAAAACAGTTATTCTTGTTCATAATTTAACGGTGAGTCAAAAGCGCTCTTGTCTTCTCGGGCCATTGATTAATGTTAAATTTGCTGAACGACAAAACTAAGGCATATTGCCTGAATGGTTGAGTTTAGGAGTATATGTTTTTAGAAGATACCGTCAGATCAAAAAAACCCGGAGGTGGCTGGATTGAAGTCATTTGTGGTTCCATGTTTTCCGGGAAAACGGAAGAATTGTTGAGGAGGCTGAACCGCGCCAAAATTGCCAATCAACGCATTGAAATCTTTAAGCCTCGCATCGACACGCGTTACGACGAGGAAGAAGTGGTGAGCCACAATCGAAATTCCATTCGCAGCACACCCGTAGATTCTTCCGAAAACATCTTACTGCTGGCCTCTGATGTGGATGTGATCGGCATCGATGAAGCCCAGTTTTTTGACACCAATCTGCACAATGTTTGCAACGAGCTGGCCAATCAAGGCATTCGGGTAATTGTGGCGGGATTGGACATGGATTTTCAAGGCAAGCCTTTTGGGCCCATACCCAATATTTTGGCAGTAGCCGAATACGTGACTAAGGTTCACGCCATCTGTGTCAAAACGGGAAAATTGGCCAACTATTCTCACAGAATCAGTGGTGGATCCGACACCATTGAACTGGGTGAACTCGATCGGTATGAACCTTTGAGCCGCGAAGCGTATTTAAGAGCAAAGATTCAAGAAGAAACTTCGGCGAAAAAAGATGAGTAGAACCGCTTACCAACTTTCGGACATATCTCAAATTATCGGAGCAGAAGCCTCCATAGTCGAGGATGAAACAATCCGAGATCTCTTAACCGACAGCCGAACTTACATAGGAGGAAGCGGCTTTTTATTCTTTGCTCTCAAAACCAACAAAAATGACGGCCACAAATACATTGAAGAATTATATCGGAAAGGAGTAAAAAGCTTTGTAGTAAGCGAGCGCATCGATGAAAGTCTATTTCATGATGCAAACATTCTTCGGGTCAAAAGTCCCCTTCAGGCATTGCAAGCGTTGGCGGCTGAGCATCGCAAAAAATTCTCCTATCCCGTCATAGGAATTACGGGCAGCAACGGTAAAACCATTGTGAAAGAATGGCTATTTCAATTGCTTCAGCCCGACCTGTCTATCGTAAGAACACCGCGGAGTTACAATTCTCAAATAGGCGTTCCGCTCTCCATTTGGCTGATGACGGTGAATCGTGAACTGGCTATAGTCGAATGTGGCATTTCCAAAAAAGGTGAAATGATCCATCTTGAAAAGATCGTTAAGCCTTCGATCGGCATATTTACCAATATCGGTCCTGCACACCAAAAAAACTTCACCGATTTACGTGAAAAGACAGTGGAAAAACTCGTACTCTTTCTCGAGACGGAAGTGCTGATCTCATGCCGTGACCATACCTTGGTGCAAGAAGTTATTTCTGAAAAATACTCGGGTAAACATCTCACTTGGGGTAAAGATCCGAATAGCGATTTAGTGATCCTCGCGGTTGAAAAAACGGCGAATCATTCTCGGATTCGCGCAAAATACGAAGGCAATGAATCCGTGATCTCGATTCCCTTCTCTGATGATGCATCTATTGAAAATGCATGCCACTGCTGGCTATTCTTGCTTCACCACGGCATGGATGCCCGCACGATTTCACAGCGACTTTCGCAATTGAGTCCCATAGCCATGCGCCTTGAAAAACGAACGGGAATCAATCGTTGCACCATCATCAACGATTCCTACAATTCTGACCTGGCTTCTTTAGACATCGCACTGGACTTTTTAGCGATGCAAGCTCAAGGACGAGACAAAACATTGATCTTGAGTGACATTTTACAAACCGGCGACGATCCCGAATCGCTCTACACCAAGGTCGCAGATATTATTGGACGAAAGGACATCAAGCATTTATTTGCCATCGGAAAAGAAATCAGTTCGAATGCTCATCTATTTGAACATTTGAACGTGCTGAAGTTCGAAAATACGGAAACGTTTCTCAATGCGTTCCACGAGCATGACTTTCAAGAAATGGCGATTCTGGTGAAAGGAGCGCGTACTTTTGGCTTTGAGCGAATCGTGCATAGGCTGGAAGCAAAGAAACACGAAACCGTGATGGAAATCGACCTGAACAAGATGAATCAGAATCTTGAATACATCAGGTCATTGCTCAACCCCACCACTCGAATCATGGTCATGGTCAAGGCATTTGCCTATGGAAGCGGAAGCACAGAGGTGGCGGCCGCATTGGAGTATGCGGGTGTTGAATACTTGGCTGTGGCCTACGCCGACGAAGGTGTGGCACTACGGGAGTCAGGGATTAAAATGCCGATCATGGTGCTCAATCCCGAGACGGTGGCCTACGACACGATGATCCGCTATGATCTTGAGCCGCAGATTTACAGCTTTTCCACTCTGATGAAATTCGAGGATGCGCTGAGTGTCCATTCAGAAAAAACGCCATACAAGGTCCACATCAAAATTAATTCGGGCATGAACCGCCTTGGGTTTGATGTTTCAGATGTGAGCGAACTAGCGCCAAAACTCGTCGCCCTTAAAGACAAGCTGAATGTTTATTCCGTATTCACGCACTTGGCAGGTAGTGACGAAGCCAAATTTGACCGGCTGACCGAAAAGCAAATCGAACGGTACAATGAAAGCTGTAAAATTTTAATCGATGGTGGAATAAAAGACTTCATGCGGCATTCGCTCAACTCTAACGGAATACTGCGCCACTCGAATTATCAAATGGATATGGTGCGATTGGGGTTGGGGCTTTACGGCCTTTCATCGAACGAAGAATTCAGAAAAAATCTCAAACCCATCAGTACACTCAAAACCATTATTTCGCAAATTAGAATTGCATCTGAAGGAGAAGGAGTTGGCTATTCTCCCCAATCAAGTTTACCCATTAAAACACGGATAGGAGTTATAGCAATGGGGTACGCTGACGGCCTGCCACGGGCTTTAGGAAATGGGGTTGGTGAGGTCAGTATTAATGGAAAAAAGGCTCCGTTCATCGGAAATATCTGCATGGATATGTCCATGGTCAATATCACTGATATAGAATGTGATGAAGGAGATGAAGTGGAGGTTTTCGGTAATAATAATTCGATCTATACGATGGCTGAAAATCTCCAAACAATTCCATATGAAGTTCTCACCAATATTTCTCAAAGAGTAAAAAGAGTCTTTTTTAAAGAGTAGAATTCCAAGATTTTAAACAAGATCGGAGGTTTTGGAGTTGTTAAATTCCGACCTTACCAGGCGAGAATTTTTTAAAAATACCACCACCAAACATGAAAATTAAAGCTTTATTCTTTGCGGCCTGCTGCATGGCCTTATTAACATTAAACATGTACGGGCAAATGTCCCGCGTTGAAGGAGAATTGCTGATTCAGTTGAACACAGGAGTAGTTCCTGAGCAACTGGCAGCCGAATACGGGAATTTGCAAGCAGACAAGCTTCTTTCAAAACCAATGAACATTTATCGGTTTCACTTTGACGAGAGCGAAAATGCGAATGCTCTTCTAAGTGATTTGCGAGCGAACCCAAAAGTGAGCCTCGCTCAGTTCAATCACCATGTAACAAAGCGATGTGATGAAATAAATGATCCCAATTATGCTGATCAATGGCATCATGATAACACCGGTCAAAACGGAGGCACGGAAGATGCTGATATTGACATCGATCTCGCTTGGGGACTCACCACCGGTGGAACTACTGCTACGGGTGATACCATAGTAGTCTGCGTCATCGAAGGAGGAAATCTCGATCATCCCGACTTACAGGCCAATGCTTGGAGGAACAATCAGGAAATTCCCGATAATGGCATTGACGATGATGGCAATGGCTACGTCGATGATTATCTGGGGTGGGACGTTAACTCCCAAAATGACCAAGGTTCCGTACTGCAAGGAGGCCACGGAACAAATGTCATGGGAATGATCGGAGCAACGGGTGGAAACAACCTTGGCGTGATCGGAGCCAACTGGGATGTCAAAATAATG
>DATFKV010000090.1:0-15195 GCA_035268465.1 Cryomorphaceae bacterium
GAAACAAACGGATAGTTTTTTCATGGCTCTTATTTTAAATGAATAACTAATCTACGGGATTCGAAATTTCAAAATGGGTCATTTGGAGCAAAGGTGTTTACTGGCCAATATGCGGAAAATGATTTCACTCAGTTCCTTAACTTTTACCAACTATGACTAAGAAGTAATGAGACTTTATTATTTTAGGGCAAAACCTCTGGGTATGGACAAATCTGAAATTAAGTTGAGCATTTTCCGCGAAGTCGATCTACTCGATGAATCACAGTTGGAGGAGCTTTATACCTTTCTCCATAATTTTCTCAGTCGCGGAAAGTCATTAGATGACTGGCTTAATTTGTCACAGGAACAACAAAACGGCCTTAAGCAAGCTATTGACTCAATTGAGGCAGGGGAGAGCATGGTAAATGAGGAAGTGTTGAATAAATACCGAAAAAGATATTCAAAGGATTAAAGAAATAGTTTGGTCTCCTGAGGCCGACGGCGATTTGGTTGGGATTCTTGACTACTTAGATGAACATTGGCCTTCAACTGTGTCGTTATCCTTCTTATATACACTTGAAGCTTCGATTGTTTTGATTACAAACCATCCCGAGCAGTTCCCTGAGATTAATCAGAATTTGTTGATTAGAAAGTGTGTGCTGGCAAAGCATAACTCTCTTTATTATAGGGTCTTAAAAGACAGGCTGGAAGTGCTCAGGATTTACGACAATCGCCAAAATCCCCGAAATCTGAGATTTGTGAAATAGGGTAAAATAAATCGTTGTTAATGAAAATGAAAAGTGCTATAAATCTTTCCTTTCATCTGCTGGTTCAGCTTGGGAATATTGTAAGCCTTGCTTTGATGATTTGACTGTTCGGAGCTCTCATCGGTGCTAAAAACCGTCAAGTTGACTTTCTCACCTTCGGCAATCACAGGAACGTCAATTCCCAATATTTCTCGCGGGGCGATAGAGAATTTAGCCACCAATTCATCTAATGGAAGCTCATTGCCAACGGCACTCAAAACCATGGGAAAGAATAACTCCATGCCTGCCATCCCGAAATTGGCCAAGTCGAATTCCAACTTTTTGTGTTCTTCATCCTCAGGGGAATGATCGGAGGTGATCACATCAATCTTTCCTTCTTTCAAGGCCGCAATGAGCGCTTTTCGATTCGCTTCGGTTCGAAGCGGTGGCATCAATTTGAAGTTGGTATCAAAATCTTCGAGTCTCTCTTCCGAGAATGCCAAATGAGCGGCGGTAACCTCCGTGGTAACCTGCAAACCATCTTGTCGCGCGTCGCTTGCCAGTTCGGCCGATTTAGCCGATGAAATAGGTCCCAGATGCAGTCTTCCTTCGGTGTACTCCAATAGTGTCAGGTCTCTTCTCACCATCATTTCTTCGCTAATGGCGGGAATGCCTTTCAAGCCGAGGCTGGTTGAGGTTGTCCCTTCATTAATCTGCCCGTTGGGAATGAGCTTCGAATCGTAAGGAAAATGAAAGACGGGTGCCTCGAAATTAGAAGTGTAGAGCAATGCCCTGTGCAATAGTCCCGATTCATCCAATGAGTGCTTGTCGTCGCCGAAACCGCGAGCACCCGCCATATGCATGTCATACATTTCAGACATGCTTTCGCCCTTTAGTCCTACTGAAACGGCTCCAATGGGAAAGATTTCGACTCCGCTACCTTTGGCTCGGTTGATCAAATATTCTACCGCACCTTTGTTGTCTATGACTGGAGTAGTGTCTGGAGAAAGTGCCACGGCTGTAAAACCGCTTTTGGCCGCCACTTTCAGTCCGTTAGAAATGCCCTCTTTGTATTCCTCGCCGGGATCGCGAAAGTTGGCGCGCATATCCATCCAGCCGATCGATACGCAAAGCCCTTCACCTTCAATTTTCTCATCGACACCCTCGCTGATGGAAGCGGCTATCTTCTCGATGACTCCATCTACAACCAGTATGTCGACCGTTTCACCGTTTTGGGCGTGTCTTTTATCGATGATTTTTGCCTGCGAAATCAGGGTTTTCATGCCATGGTTCTTTTTCCGAAACGCAATAGGATACTTTCTAGGAGAAGGAAAGCCAAAGCCAAAATTAGGCAGATTTTCCAAAGCTCCGTTCCCGATATTTTCTGCTGAACTTCTCGAGCGAGGTTTTCAGATTCGCCCGAAAACAGAGTAATGTTCGATGATCCCGCAGCGGTGATGGCCGATTCCATTTCTTCCACGGAGTAAGAAGCGAGGTCGCTCTCCATGCGTTCGAAGTTGAATCCGACTGCAGCAATGGCCGAATCGCCCAAGAGCAATTCGTAAGTGCCTGCTTCGCTTATTTCGGGACCGGCGTACAAGGCTATTCGACCTTCTGATACTTGGAAAGCGGGAATGATATCTTGTTGGTTTTCGGGTTGAACCAAATGAAAAACATCTTCATTTTCCGTCTTGAAAAATGGAATGGAGAAAGATGATTCCGTTCCGATTTCTACCGCATAGGTTTCAGTGGAGAGGCTAAGTTCGGCGATTCTCAAAGCGGTAGCCACGAAAATAGCGTGACGAGAAAAGTTGTTTTTTTCCGAACTCAGAGGAACCGCGAGAACGTAGATTTTTCCACCCGATTCGCGGTAAGCGCTTAAAAATGAATTCCCACTTGGAAGCTGAAGTAGCGATTCCTCCGATGAGCGAAGGGAGCTGCTGATGGGATAGTATGCCTTTGCAGTCGGGAGATCAATATTTCGGGGAACCGATTCAAAAATATCTCTGTACAGCGGACTTTCACCGTTGATCGAACGCACTTTGACTTCCTCCTCTTTCAAAGGCAAATAGGCGCCTGCTTTGAGCTCAGACAATAGTTGGTTGTAAGAAGTCAAATCACTTTCAGCCGAAGGGATGATCCATACCGAGCCGCCATTCTCTGCAAAGGAAACGGTCTCTTGGCGTAATCCTCCCGGAATGGAAGGCAATTCGTTTAAGATCAGCAAGTCGTTGTTCTGAAGGTTGGAATAGTTCAAGCTCGACAGGCTGGTAGAACGAAAATCGTAGGCGCTGTCTACTCGATACACCGACCCGACAAAGTCTCTATTCAGTGAGCCGTTTGATGGAGAAACGGATAAAATCTTTAAGCGGTCGTGCACGCGGTAGCCCAAGTAATAAGCATCGTCGTAATCGATGGGGTAGTCTTCGATTTCTACCATCACCGATTTTATGCCGGGGCTGTTGTGGACAAATGCGATGGCTGTATCCACGGACGACTGAGCGTTTACGGCAAAACTGCCGATCGACTTTTGCTCCCCGTTTACTGAAAGGTTGAGAGGAACGTTTTCTAAATCCTGATTTCCCGTATTGACGATTCTCACACTCAAATTTTCGCTATCCCCCGCTCGTCTAACGGGCGTTGGAAACCAGACAGAATCAATGTAGAGGTTCGACGGTGAATTCCTTTCCAAATGCACGAGTCCGTAATTGACGGACGTATCGGGAGCAAATGACTCCATTGGAAATTGACTTTTTTGGAAATCGCTGATCAGGTAAGCCTCTTTGGCAAGGTCGGCATCGGCATTGTTGATGAGGTCTTGTTGGCGTTCTGAAATACTTTGGAGCGACCTTGATTTTGAGCTTATTTTTAAATCCTCGACGTTTTCAATAAACTCCGTTCGGCTGACGAATCGTTGATTTTCACCCAAAAAATCTTGTGATAAGAGCTGAAAACGATCCGTGGCATCATAGGCCATGGCAATGTCGATGGCTCGGTTTTTTGCCACTTCCAATAAAGGACCCGCCTCACTCTCGCCTTGCATGCTGAATGAATTGTCTACAAAAATAGAAACTGCTTGTCCGCGGTCTTTCTCGGCGGTATTGTCTTCAGGGATAAATGGCTGAGCAAAAGCGAATATCAAAAATGCCAAGGCCAGCAGGCGCATCAGCAAGACCAGCAGGTGGCGGAGTTTGTTTTGCGATTGCGTCTGAATTTTGATCTCTCGCAAAAATCGAACATTGGTAAAAGGGACTTTTTTAAACCGTCGAAAATTGAAAAGATGGACAATGATAGGTATCGCCAGAGCGGCCAGAGCGTAGAGAAAATTCGGGTACAGAAATTCCATCAAGGCCCAAAGATACGTTGAAAGATGTCAACTGAAAAAGGAATTGTAAATCCGGCAGTTTGAATATGATTTTCACGTATATCTTTTCTTCTGCTGATAAAAAATTGGCACTGAGTTCACAGAGAAAATTGGAAGTACAATGCTTGAAACATGTGGCTACCAAGAGCTTTTCGAATAAGCCCGAGTATCCACGACGCTCAGATTTCTCCGCGTGCTTTGCGCCATCTTTGTGCTCTTGGCGGTTAAACGAACACCACTTCTGAAGCTGAACAAGTACACCTAATCAGTGATAATCTTTCTTTATTTAGAAAATAGCGCTGAGTTCACATAGAAAAAATGGAAGTACAACGCTGTATACATGAGGTCACAATCCGGATAGTTGATCGGAATTTCGCTGAGTGCTCAATGGCAGTCGCGATCAGTGAGATACCTCTAAAAGCAATTCATCGATAGATATAAGAAAAATCCCGCGTTTCCATATCGACAGGATTTCTTAGAGTGCTTTGTGCCACCTATGTGCGCTTTGTGGTAAAATACGCAGCACTTCTAATGCCAAACAGGTACCTTTAATTGACAATCGTACTTTCAATAAACTCAACGGCTATCTTCTGAGCTGTTTTGTAATCCTCTGATTTTATATCGCTACCTACGAAGTGGGTATTCGGTCTATCCAAAGGCTTTAGCTTCAGCAAGGAATCAGGGGTAGAGAATTTCTCGTAAACACGGTCGTAAACGGATACTTCCACATGCTCGTCTTCTTTCAGGAAGTTTTTGTGGTAATACATCGTCAGTACCGGACATTTCACTTGGGCAAAGGTGCTGTCGGTCATCATGGAATGAACCAGCAATTCAAGATTGATCAGGGCCTCAGCGGGATAAATGGAGTCCCAATATTGGTAGGCCAAATCCGACTCATGCTGAATTTTTCTATGCTCTCCGAGGCTCACCAAGTGAGCCAATTCATAACCCCACGGCGAGTCGAGCAAGAAGGATCCGAACTGATCGTCTTCGATATTCGGTCCGATATTGACCATTCCGTGAACTTTGTTGGGAAAGTGGGCTGCCAGAAAAAGTGAAAGTGTTCCGCCCGTGGATGTGCTTAATAAAACGACTTTATCTCCGATTTTATTTCCAATGGCCAATGCTTCCCTGGCTGATCTCCACGCCGCTTCGGGAGTGAAGTTTTCTAAGGCTTGCTGTGGCTTCATCCCGTGACCTGCCCAGCGAGAAAGGTAGATATTGGCGCCGAGCGCTTTGGCCACATTTACATTCATCGGGTAGCCATCTCTATAGCTTCCCGCAAAGCCATGGAGGTAAACGATGCTGATAGGAGTGACCCGCGGCACGGAATCGCACCAAATGATTCTGGCTTCATTGTCTTCTCTCAACGGAAGTGAAGACTCACTCTCCTGAATCATTTTTTCCAATAGGGAAAGATCTGCGGTGTAAGACGGCAATGTGAAATCGTACACGGGCTCATTTGGTCGTGGACCTATGAAATACCCCACAACGAGTAGGAGTAAGACAAGTGCGGGAATCCAGATTCTTTTTTCCAAAGGAGACTTTTCCGTTTAGAGTTCAATTCGAAATTGATAAGCAACGGCAGCATAATGCACCAAGGCAAAATTATACACTTGGTCTACATCGGCTCCGCCGTCCAGAATTCGGTACCCCAACTTAAAGAGATGAGAGTCGGATAGTGTGTAAACGGCTCCCAGAAAGGCGTCTTCGGCTCGGCCCTGTTCCCCGACCAAGGCATCGCCGCGAAGAAGTACCGACCAATTGTCATTGAAATGATAAGCTGCACGCAAATTGATCAGCGGCACAAAACCAAAGTCCTCCGTTTCACTAGTTGCTTCCTCGCTTTCTACCTTGATTCTGGCATCACGAATTTTAGCGGTAAGCCCGATGCCAAACCTAAATTTCCCCTCATTTATCCACTCGTATCGATATGTCAGGCGGTAGGAATTAAATTGGTAATTCAGGTCCACGTCTTCATCTTCCGCAAAGGTATTGTCGCCAAAAACCAGTGGCCTCGAAAATCGGCCGTCGTATGAAAACTCAAGCGGGGCATAGAGCACACTGATCGTGTGCCTGTCGGCAATGGTATAGCCCAAACGAAGGCGGTAGTACCAAGTGTCTCCGTTTTCAAATACATCGGTCACGTTAATTCGATCGCTTACGGAATTAGATTCATTCGGAAATTGAACGGTATTGCTCGTATTGAAGGCCATACCTGTTTCTGCATCAATAAAAAGTTGAGCAGGTATGGCCCCTGAAAAGGATAGAGTAAAGAATAAAAAAGCTACGGTTCTGATCATACTGTTTACACAGCAAAGGAGATACCGATTTGCTCTTCCGATGCTTGCCACAATTCTTTGCCTGCCTTTTGAGAGGTGGCTTTTTCATGGGGCTGAACCACCACAGGGGAGCCCTTCATTTCTTTAAAACCGGAGGGGCCTACGTAGGTTCCGCCGGGAAGGTCGTCCAATGCCGCTCGAAGGCTGGGTTGGGCACCTTCTTCGGCGCTATTTGCCACCAAGGCCATGAACAAGGGTGACAAGACTTTCATCCATCCGGGAAGGTAACGACTCAGTTCCGTGTCGGCTACCCCCGGGTGGGCGGCCATGGATTTTATCTTCAGGCCTTTTGATTCGATTCTTCGCTCCAGCTCCAGCGCGAATACCAAACAGGCCAGCTTGCTATTGCCGTAGGCTTTTTGCTTGTCGTAATTTGACTTACCAATGGGCTTATTAAAAGCAGAGATATTTCCCCACTTGTGGGCCAGACTACTCAGTTGAACAACTCGAGCAGCTTCTGCCTCATTCAGTTTTTTCCAGAGCAAAGAGGTCAATAGGAAATGCCCCAAATGGTTTACTCCCCATTGCAATTCATGGCCCTCCTCCGTTTCGTGGTAAGGCGGCATCATTACACCGGCATTGTTGACTAGAAAATCGAGCTTCTTTTGATTAGAATTGAAACGATCGGAAAATTTGCGAATGGACTCAAAATCTGCCAAATCAAGTTCGCTAACCTCCAAGCTTGCCTTTGGCACTTGTTCAATGATTTTATCTTTCGCCTTGTTTCCTTTTTCCGTGTTTCGACACGCGAGGATTACGGTGGCACCCAATTCGGCGAATGCCTTTGCCGTTTCAAATCCGAGGCCTGTATTGGCGCCGGTTACTATGGCGATTTTACTATTTAAGTCTTTGTTATTCGGAAGGTTCCATTTTTTTGACATGGCTTGATTTTGTCAATAAACAAGCCGGAAAAGGAAGTGTTGAGTGAAAGACAGGGATATTGCCTATTCTTTCCTTTTCAATTCAAAAACGTCCTTTCGTCGATCTTTCAGGTTTCGCACGGCACCTTTTTGATTGAGCTCTCTGAGTAAACTCAAATCCACATCGGCGATCAATATCATTTCCGTATTGGGCGTAGCCTCTGCCTTGATCCCATTGGTTGGGAACGAAAAATCACAAGGAGTGAAAACCATCGATTGAGCAAACTGGATGTCCATGTTGTGAACATTGGGCAAGTTGCCGACACTTCCCGCAATGGCTACGTAGCACTCGTTTTCAATGGCTCTGGCTTGCGAGCAATTGCGCACTCTGGAATATCCGTTTTGGGTATCGGTCAAAAATGGGACAAAGAGAATGTCCATCCCTTCGTCGGCCAAGAGGCGGCTCAACTCAGGAAATTCAGAATCGTAACAAATCAAGATGCCGACCTTGCCTGCATCCGTGTCGAATGTTTGGAGCTTATTTCCCCCTTGCATTCCCCACACTTTCGCTTCGTCGGGTGTCACGTGGAGTTTTTCGTACCGCTCTACGGAGCTGTCTCTTCGACAGAGGTAGCCTACATTGTAGAGGTGATCATTTTCCACCAACGGCATACTGCCCGTGATGATATTGATGTTATAGGAGACCGCAAACTCCCTGAATTTTTTGACAATATCATCGGTGTAGCCCGCCAACTCGCGGATGGCGTCCGACTCTTTTAAGTCGTTGTCCTTGGCCATCAGGGGCGCGTTGAAGAACTCGGGAAACAGGGCAAAATCGCAGCGATAACCCGATACGGCATCTACGAAATACTCGACCTGTTGCAGAAGCTCGTCCAGATCTCTGTAGGGCCGCATTTGCCACTGAATCAGTCCCAGCCGAACCACCGTCTTGGGCGTTCCTACGTCGGTTGTGGGTTTCTCGTAGTAAATGTTGTCCCATTCCATCAGCACCGCAAACTCATTGGAAGCGGCATCACCTTCGAGGTAGTTTTTTAGAATACGAACCGGGTGAAAATCGTTTGAAATTTGAAAGTTTAAAACGGGATCTGAAATCTCCTGTCGTCTCACTTTTTCAATATACTCCTTTGGCGAAAGCTCGCTGGAATAACGGTGGTAATATGGAATTCGCCCACCGAAAGCGATCCCTTTAAGATTGAGATTTTCGCATAGTTCTTTGCGGTAATCGTAGAGCCTTCTTCCCAATCGCAGTCCGCGGAATTCAGGCTTTACAAAGATGTCGATGCCGTAAAGCATGTCGCCTTCATCGGTATGCGAATCGAATGTGTAGCCTTGGGTAATGTCCTTATAGGTGTGGTGATCGAGGGTTTTGTCCCAATCTACGATGATGCAAAGCGCACAGCCGGCGATCTTTCCGTCTACCTTGATGACCACTTGTCCATCGGCAAATTTTTCCGTCAAGATTTGGATATGGGATTCCTTCCAATAGCTATCGGGCATGGTATGGTAAGCGGCTATCATCGCCGCTTTCAATTCTTTATAGTCTTTGAGGTCCAGAAGTTGAAGTTCAACATTCTGGATTTCCTTCGTTGAAGGCATATGGTCTTTTAATTATTTGTTAAAGGTGTCCCCCTTTTTTGAGAAGCACTTGAACTCTACGGTGTATCCGTTGGGGTCTTCCAAAAAGTAGGATTGATGCTCGCCGGCAGCTCCTTTAAGGTAGCTCCTCTTCTCGGTCAAAGTGATTTTCGCATCGTTGAGTTCATCAAAGAGTTTTTGCCAAATTTCTTTTTCCAATAAAATACCGAAATGAAACGCAGGGATGATCGAATCATCAAAGCGGTAGTTCTGGTAGTCGAAGTGAAAATTTGCTGACTTGATAAAGGTGATTTGATTTCCGTAAAAGTCAATATCCACCCACGTGGAAGTTTCGCGACCAACATTTGCTCCGAGCGTATCAACGTAAAATGACTTGGTAGAGCTAACGCTGCGACAGGGAAGAGAAAGGTGAAAAGGTGTGCTCATCTTTTTAATGGCTTTTTTTGTGCCGCAAATGAAGGTATAGTTTTTTCAATCAACTTTTTTGAAATTTTTCCTTTCGCTACATTTCCAAGATGTGCGCAAACATCAACGGGGCAACGATGGTAGCGTCTGACTCGATGATGAATTTCGGTGTATCCAAGTCCAATTTCCCCCACGTAATTTTTTCATTCGGTACTGCTCCCGAATAGCTTCCGTAACTGGTAGTGGAATCAGAAATCTGGCAGAAATAGCTCCAAAAGGGAGTATCAGTGCGTTCCAAATCTTGGTACAGCATCGGTACCACACAGATGGGGAAATCACCGGCAATTCCTCCTCCAATCTGGAAGAAGCCGATTCCATTGTCCGAATTGGCTGTGTACCAATCGGCCAAGAAGGCCATGTACTCAATTCCCGATTTTACGGTAGAAGCTTTCAGTTCTCCTTTCACCACGTAGCTGGCAAAGATGTTTCCCATGGTGCTGTCTTCCCATCCGGGAACTACGATCGGCAGGTTTGCCTTAGCGGCAGCGTACATCCAAGAGTCGGCTATGTCAATCTCGTAGTACTCTTCTAAAACTCCCGATAACAGTAGCTTGTACATGAATTCATGCGGAAAGTAGCGTTCGCCTTTTTCTTCAGCGTCTTTCCATATTTTAAACACGTGTTTCTGCAATCGACGAAATGCTTCCTCTTCGGGAATGCAGGTGTCGGTAACCCGATTGAGGCCTCTTTCGAGCAATGCCCACTCTTCTTGGGGCGTTAGGTCTCGGTAGTTGGGCACGCGTTCGTAATGGCTGTGAGCCACCAAATTCATGATGTCTTCTTCGAGGTTAGCTCCCGTGCACGAAATGATTTGCACCTTGTCTCGGCGAATCATCTCGGCAAAGATTTTTCCCAGTTCTGCCGTGCTCATGGCCCCCGCCAAGGTCACCATCATCTTTGCGCCTTTATCCAGCTGGGCGGTATACGCTTTGGAGGCATCCACCAACGAGGCTGCATTAAAGTGGAGGTAGTATTTTTCGATAAAATCGGTAATCGGCTTAGTCATTGTAATCATCCTTTTTGGTCATGCTGCGCTCGCTCTCGGAAATATTTTCTCTATCGGCGCCGCCTTCGTACTCATCCCCTGCGTCCTCATTCATGAATTTGTACGAGAGCATTTTGTAGTACAATTTCGCTGCCACAAAATCTGAAGATTTGTCCGCCTCGTTGGGGCAAAGCTCCATAATGTCGAACCCAACCACGTTTTTCTCAGCGAATACATTTCTCAGGAAATCCAGTGTCTCGTACCAAAAAAGTCCTCCCGGCTCGGGTGTTCCCGTGGAAGGCAGAATACTCGGATCGAAGGCATCTAAATCGAAGGTGATGAAGACGTTATCAGTCAATAGTTCCATCACCTTATCGGGCCAGTACTCGTCGGTAGCCATGTCGTGGGCAAAGAATACTTTTTCCTTGTCCATCACGCGCGTTTCCGAAATGTCCATGCTCCGGATTCCTACCTGAATCAGATTTGTGTTTTGGTTGGCTTCGTAAACCGCACAAGCGTGGTTAAAGGGAGTGCCTTCGTACTCTTTGCGCAGATCGGCATGTGCATCGATCTGCAAAACAGTGAGGTTGTCAAAACATTCGTTAAAAGCTCGGATGGCTCCAATGGAAACCGAGTGCTCTCCGCCAAAAAGGGTGACGAATTTGTTCTTGATGATTTCGTCCTTTGTTATTCG
The DNA here is from genome assembly GCA_035268465.1 of Cryomorphaceae bacterium. Classification (GTDB taxonomy): domain Bacteria; phylum Bacteroidota; class Bacteroidia; order Flavobacteriales_D; family Cryomorphaceae; genus JAKVAV01. The sequence goes on from DATFKV010000090.1 coordinate 11,053, forward strand.
GTGCACTTCTTCTACCATCGCTTTCGGACTCGAATTTTCAGTTACCGGTTCGTGCAAGAAAATCCCTTGTTTGTAAACTTCTGTTTCCGTTTCGATGTCGTAAAGCTCCATGTTTTCCGACGCCTTAAGAAATGCCTCAGGTCCTTTGTCGGCTCCTTTCAGCCATGTGCTCGTTCCATCATAGGGAACGGGAATTAATACGATTTTAGACTTTTCAGGGGTAGCGAATTCTTTGTCGATTCCCGCGTAAGTTCTCGTTGGGTTCATCTTATTTTACTTCTTCTTTTTGTCTCGATTCGAGAGGGCTTGTTTCTTTTTGGTTGTCATAGCCCAAGATGTCCAACATGGCTTCCTGGGTTTGCTGTGGAGCGAAAAGCTCTGTTTTCAATTCTCCGTTTTCATCCTTGCTGATCAATAATTGTTTGGGTTGAGGAATCAAGCAGTGCTGTAGCCCTCCGTAACCTCCGATGGTGTCTTGGTAAGCACCGGTGTTGAAAAAGCCGATGTAGAGCGGTTTTTCTTTACGGTACTTCGGGAGATAGATCGCGTTCATGTGCTGCTCTGAATTGTAGTAGTCATCACTATCACATGTCAGGCCTCCTAGTAAGACTCTCTCGTATTCGTCGTTCCAACGGTTTATCGGAAGCATGACAAAGCGTTTATTGATCGCCCAAGTATCGGGAAGCGTGGTGATGAATGATGAATTGATCATATTCCATTTCTCGCGATCGTTCTGTTGCTTTTGGTAAAGAACATTGTAGATGGCTCCTCCACTTTCTCCGACGGTGAAACTTCCGAATTCGGTGAAGATATCGGGAGTGTCAACCTCTGCTTCGTCACAAGCGTTCTTGATCTGCCTCACAATTTCATCTATCATGTAGGCGTAGTCGTAATCGAAAGCCAGAGAATTTTTGATCGGAAATCCTCCGCCAATGTTCAAACCTGTCAGGTGAGGGCAGACACGCTTTAAGTCGATGTAAACTTTAAGGCATTTTTGCAATTCATTCCAATAATAGGCCGTGTCGCGAATTCCCGTATTGATAAAGAAATGAAGCATCTTCAGCTTTACGTCGGGTCGGTCTTTGATCTCCTTATTGTAAAACGGAACGATGTTTCTGTAACCGATTCCCAATCTGGAGGTATAGAACTCAAACTTGGGTTCTTCTTCAGAGGCAATTCGAATTCCCACTTCCATATCTTCATTAACCAATTCCGAGAGTAAGTTCAACTCCTCATAATTGTCAATGATGGGAATACATTTCTTATGCCCGCCATTGATCAAATCGGCAATGTTGCGAACGTATTGATCTCTCTTAAAACCATTGCAGATCACGTAGGTATTGTCCTTTATAGCGCCTGTTTTCTTCAGGTTTTGGACGATATTTATATCAAAAGCCGAAGAGGTTTCAATGTGTATGTCGTTTTTAAGCGCTTCGTCTAAAACGTGCTTAAAATGTGAGCTTTTGGTGCAGTAGCAATAATTATAGGCTCCTTTGTAGTGGTTCTTTTCCATCGCCTCCTTAAACCATCCCTTGGCGCGATTGATATTATCGCTGATCTTAGGGAGGTACGTAAACTTCAGAGGAGTGCCATATTCTTCGGCTAGTTTCATCAAATCAATGCCGTGAAACATCAATTCGGATCCATTCAGGGTAAACTCTTCTTGAGGGAAGAAGAAAGATTGATCAATAAGATCGAAGTATTTCGTTTTCAATCCGGTTTGTGTTCAATGATTAAGATAATGTGAAAGATGGTCGTAATCCAAATAACACCTTCGGCAGAATGTCTTCAGTGTTTACTTGGTTCTGTTTATTAACACGAAAGTATACAAAATGTAAATCGGTCATCCAATTTTTCACAAGCTTAACTTTATCTAAAGTTTCGTTTAAGCTCAAAAAGGATCTCATCCAATCCATTCAGTTTGATTTCATAAACCGTTTCTAGCAACATGCCAAGTTTTCCTTTCGGGAAACCGCCTTTGCGAATAAACCATTCGAGGTAGGAGATGGGCAAGTCAGACAAGTAACGCCCCTCGTATTTCCCAAAGGGCATTTTCATCGTTACGCATTGAACGAGATATTCAGGCTTAAAATCCATAATCACTCCTAAAAGTCCCCATTTCTGTTTGTGAAAAAAATGTCATTTTTACACGATTAAATCGTATGGTGTTATGAGTTAATAAAAAATTCAATAACAGATATATAGAAAATAATTTGAAATAAAAACACACACTGGTAAAATATTTCCAGTATGGTATTTTTCCGTTGCAAAATTACCTTCATCACAGCAAAAACCTAAAAGATGCAACTCAAAGATAAAACAGCTATCGTCACCGGTGGTGCAAATGGAATAGGCCGCGAAACTACCCTAAAATTCGTTTCAGAAGGATGTCGGGTAATGATTTGGGACGTTGATGCTGATAAGGCAGCTGAAACACAAAAAATGGCAGGCGATCAGTCCTCGATGATTGATTTTATGTCGGTGGACATCAGATCTTATGAAGCCGTCGAAGAGGCTGTGGCCAAGACGGTCGAGTCTCTCGGGAAAATCGATATTCTGATCAATAATGCGGGGGTAACTGCCGACAGCACACTGAAAAAGATGACCCCCGATCAATGGCAAAAAGTCATCGATGTTAATCTCACAGGTGTGTTTAATTGCGGGAAAGCGGTGGCTCTTCATATGATGGATACGGGAGGAGGCCGAATTATCAATACTTCTTCGGTGGTAGCGCACAATGGAAATTTTGGACAGAGTAACTATGTCGCTACTAAAACAGGCGTGATCGGTTTGGCGAAAGTCTGGGCCAAAGAACTAGGCCGATACGGAATAACAGTTAATGCCGTAGCACCGGGATTTATCAATACCGATATGATCAAAACCGTTCCGGAAAAAGTCTTGGACGGATTGCGTGGTCAAACGCCTCTGGGACGATTGGGGGAGCCATCAGATATTGCCAACGCATATATTTTCTTGGCTTCAGAAAAGGCATCGTTTATCACCGGAGCCGTGTTGAATGTAGACGGAGGCTTAAAACTTTAGCATGAAGAGAAATGCGAAAATAGCGGGTACGGGGATGCATGTGCCTGGTAAGGTTATCCCAAACTCATACTTCAACGAAACACTCGGCGAAGATGTAGACACTTGGCTCCGCGAGAATGTGCAGATTTTCGAGAGAAGATGGACAGAGGCGGATGAGTCTACTGCCGATCTGGCTGAGCAAGCAGGAAGAAAGGCACTCGTTGATGGGGGAATAAAAGCCGAGGATCTCGACCTGATCATTATCAGCACGGACACCCCCGAATACGTATCGCCATCTACTGCTTCGGTAGTTCAGCACAGATTGGGCGCGACGAAAGCGGGAACCTTTGATATCAACACCGCCTGCGCGGGCTTTGTGACGGCGCTCGATATGGCGGCGAAATACATCGCTGCCGATGAAAGCTACCAGCATATTTTGGTGATCGGCGCCTACAACATGTCGAAATACCTGAATCAACAGGATAAAAAGACGGTGACCTTATTTGCCGATGGGGCAGGGGCAGCGGTGCTTTCGGCCCATGAAGGTGAGGAAGGTATGCTAGCTTCCATGCTGGACACAAAAGGCGAATATGCCGACTGGATGGGAATTTATGCAGGTGGCGCAAAAACACCTGTTACCGAAGAAGTCTTGGAGTCGAAAACGCACCTGCTGCAATTCGTCCATAAATTTCCCAAGGAGCTGAACCCGAAGACCTGGACGGCCATGATCAATGAATTGTGCAAGCGAGCGGGAATTCAACCCAAAGATATCGGAAGGTTTTTTATCACCCAGATCAATATCAACGCGATTCACGAAACACTGGACAACCTCGATATCGACCACGACAAAGCTGAATATGTGATGCACCATTACGGCTACACCGGTTCGGCTTGCATCCCGATGGCGTTGGATCAAGCCAATAAGGCGGGGCGAATCAAGCGAGGCGACTACCTCATGTTCATCGGCTCGGGAGGAGGATTGGCATTCGCAGGGGCTCTTTACAAATATTAGAAATGATCGAGCAAGTTTACATAACGGCCAATGAAATCAAACAGCACTTTCGCAGAAGAAAAGGTGGTGCCAAAACGATTTTATTCATCCATGGAAATGGCTCGGATAGT
>DATFKV010000091.1:0-2672 GCA_035268465.1 Cryomorphaceae bacterium
AATCCACTTCGTCACGCAAAGTTCAAACTCGTCGCTGTCAAATGGTTTATTCAACAGATCATCCATTCCTGATTCGAAAGATTTTGCCTCATAGTTTTTCAGCAATCCTGCAGTTATTGCTATGATTGGAGTTTGTTTGTCCTTGCCTTTCCTGCTTTCAATTTCTCTTATACGTTTGGTAGCCTCATAGCCATTCATAATCGGCATCTCTACATCCATTAAGATCAAATCGAGCTTTTCCTTTGCAAATAACTCAACGCCTATTTCACCATTTTGCGCTTCGAGCAATACTGCTTTTGGCAAAACTTGTTCAATCACCAACTTGGATAGGAACATGTTGACGCGGTTGTCTTCAACTATCAGAATCCTTATGGGCTGTGTTTTCAATTCTTCGTCAATCACCTCAGCTTTTTTAAATAGATTACTTCAGATTGATACGGTACAGTTGCCATGATCCTTCTGCCAAAGGTTGCCGGGAAAAGTCAAAATGCAATAAGCGGCCCTGTCTACATTCGCTGTCAAAGCGAATCCCGGATTGGAAAGGATTGCTGACTTTAACTTACTCACACCCTTGACCTGATCTCTTGCAGGTATGAATTTTTCTCGTGAGACTATGCGTGGGTTTATCACTTTCAGAATAACCGCATCGCTGATGAAGGATCCTAAAGCAGCTGTCCTGAATGCCTGAAATGTACGTGTAATGGCGTTCGAATTTTTTGTCAACTTCTTACCTACAAATATGAAAACAAGGATAGCTTTAAGCAGCAACCCACACCAAAATGATTTTAAAAGCTCCATAAGTCTTGAATACAAGTCCACACCCACCCGGTGGTGAATTCTCTGAATATTGACTGTTAGCGAGGATCCTCCGTATCCCGCAATCTTGTTTCATTCAAAGTTAGCTTAAAGAGTTGAATTCATTTTGGACTGTCAATGCACAGGCGGCATTTCATCCGCACCAATATTTCTAAAAAGGTTTGGATCGACAAGTCGCTCTCTTCGCGTTACTTCTCAATTACCCGAAAGAACTCTCGATCGAATATGGAGAAATAGGTTTCGGCGTCGAACTCGTCGTAGTAGGGAATGAACTTACGTAGATTACTTTTGGCCTTTTCGGGGTATTCCAAAAGATACTCCATTTTGGTAGCGGCATAGGGGGTGATGTCTATTTGAACATCCGGCTCGGGCATGCCGTTGATGCCGTACATCTCGTTGGCAATGGTACTTGCGTGGGGATATCCCCACTTTTCCATTTTGGATTTGAGCCATTTGTCCACGATCTCTTCTTCCATGTGGTCAGTATAGACGGATTGGTAAATTCTTTGAGCGTCGATTCTGTCTTCATTATAAAGATCCAATACCAATTGGCTGATGAAGATATGCTCGGGGTGTCCGTAGCCGCCTTTTTCATTGTCGAGGGTAAAGATGACCGAGGGACCAAATGCGTTGATCTTTTTGATTAAGGCATCGGCTACTTTATCGGTCAGAAATTGCTTCTTGATTTCTTCATAGGGGATGGGTACATAGGCGTTGTTCATGGTATCGAGTCCGTGGCGGTAGAATCCATCTTCCAATATCAGTTCGTTGCCTTCACATATGAGGTGAGCCGCATTTTTCTCGGTGGCAGGATTGATATGAGACTGAAGGCTTAATTGCTTAATGCTCCAACCTTTTTCGGTAAGGCCGGCAATAGTGCCCGACATGGCACAATCGTCGTCGTCATGGGCTACGATGATGAGGGCCTTTTTATTCGAAACGGTGTCCAAATAAGTATCAACCGGGTAGGTTTCGGTGGCAGCAAATAACTTCAATTCTTCAACGGTGGGCTTCTCGGTGCAGGCAGCAAATGACAATAGGAGAAATCCCAGAACGATTGCTTTTAAGGCTGGTTTCATGTGGTGTAAGTTAAGGGTTAGTTTTGTCAAGTGCAGTATAAGATATGGATTTTCCAACCTCCATTCATTTGGTTTCAAAAGCAATTGACTATCTCTATAACTGTCTTTATATGTGCATATTGCAGATGCACTAAAATGGTTTTAAATCGAAATGTCTTTGCCCGGAAGGGAAACCTCGTAAAGGCTAGGTGGTCTCGGTCTCTTGCGATTGGCTGACCTCAGCGTGAGTGTAGTATTTCTTTTTCAGCCAAAAGGCGACTCTGACCAGCAAAATGAGAGCGGGTACCTCTACCAGCGGACCTACGACCCCCGCGAAAGCTTGTCCCGAATTTAATCCGAAAACGGCGATGGCGACTGCTATGGCGAGTTCGAAGTTGTTGCCCGCAGCGGTAAAAGAGATGGCAGCATTCTTATCGTATGCGGCACCCATGGCCTTGCTCACGAAAAATCCAATGAAAAACATCAAGGCAAAATAGATGAGCAGAGGTACGGCGATGATAACCACATCCATGGGGATTTCCACAATCAGTTCACCCTTCAAGGAAAACATAACGATAATGGTGAAAAGCAGCGCGATCAAGGTCAGGGGAGAGATGGCGGGGATGAATTTCGCGGTGTACCATTCTTCGCCTTTCCATTTCACCAGAATCAATCGGCTGAGGAGTCCGAGCAAAAACGGTAAACCGAGGTAGATGGCTACGCTTTCGGCGATGGTGGCGATGGAGATGTCTACGATGGCGCCTTCGAAACCAAAAAGGGGGGGGAGCCACGTGATGA
>DATFKV010000092.1:0-13806 GCA_035268465.1 Cryomorphaceae bacterium
TTTGCTTTTTCATTAAATACTGTTATTCCTTTATGAAAAAGTCTTGTTAGATCTATTAATCTTTCTGAGGATGTGGTGTCGATAATTTTTTCAGGCGGGTTTCGCTGCAATGTTCTTTCGGAAATGTGAATCATTCTAGAAACCTGTTTCTTGGTGAGGCTAGAATGTTTGATGAAAGAATTTACAGATTTACTCTTTAGTCCGCCTCGAATGATTTTTATATAAGTGAATGCGGAGTTTGAGCGCTTAGGAATTTTTTTATTAATCTCAAGCCACTTGATTACAGTGTCCCGTTCTGTGGTGAATTCTGCAGATTCTAATTTCATAATTCGTCATTTTACGTAAAAATAGCGCCAAATGGCGGCATATCCAAATTTATTCTACGCACAAATGCACCACAACGCTAAGCTAAGAAACGTGTCCCGAAGGGCATGTTTTCTTAGGTATTGTTGTGGCGCGTATTTCTTTTTTTCTTTTCAATTTGTTATCACCTAAATTATATTCTCCAGTCAACAAGAATTCTCTCCATCCTTTAAAATTATCCAGTGTTAATGGGTGCGAAATGTCAGGGTTGTCCCAATCAAACAGGGTTCTTTCGATTATTTCGTAGTCTGCTGGGTCAGCATTTCCCCAAGTGAAATACTCTGAGATCATAAGCGCAAATGCTACCGTATTTAAGTCCTTAGGAGTCAAGTGACCGCCGATACAGCATTCGCACAGTCTCAATAAGTGCTGTCGAGTCAATTCGTATTCCCCCTCAACATTAATTTGGTCAATGTAGACCGCTGCGGTGTCATAACCAGTTTTTTCTTGACTGTCCGAGAGGTCAGCCGCTAAAATATCAACTGCAATTTCGTCATCAAAATAAGCTCTGAGTCTCGTCTCTTTCATTTCTGGAATATGATATTATTCTTTAATCTCTATTATCATTCTTTCACAAAACGTTCTATTATTTTCAAAGTAATCCTCCTTACGAAAATCACCAGTCTGTAAACCAAATAGGCCAGAGCAAGAAGAACAGCTGCGGCAATTGGAAAAAACCAGTTTTTAGGATACGCTGTCGTATGCCAGCCAGGTATTAGAGAAGTGGTAAAATCAGAAGTCAAAAATCGAATAGATTCTTCAATCACCAGAAACGCAATTAATACGCTAGTTATGTCCGCTATGAGTTTACGCTTGTTCATTTTTTGATGCGCCACAACATTTGAATAAGCGCAATTGCGCTTATCCCACCTATGTCCACATCGGTGCAATGTTACGAGGTACACCGTCTGGCACCCATCGGTGAATCATGTACACAAGTATAGCGAAATATATGTGGTTCAACGGAAGGAGTCACTCCGTCCGCTTTTTTGTTTTGTGCGCAGTTCTATAGCTCCAACTTACAGCCGCCGTTTGTTGCGCAGGCTTGCTACTTAGCGACGAAGGAGCGGTCTCACGCAGCCGAGCAAGTAATCCCGGTGTAGCGGGGGCAAGAAATTGAAGGCACCCGAAAGACACGTGTTGAAAAGAATCGACAAACCTACTCTTTACTGTTTGACTTTGCGACGTCGTTAAGTTGCTCAACTGCTCGTCACTACCGTAGTGGTGGTGATCAAAACGACCAGCATGGCGATAATCACCTCGTGGAGTTCTTTGATCTGCTTACCCGTGTCATCGGCAAATTGGTATTCCTTGATGATTTTTTTGATCTCGGCGGCCTTATCCTTGGCCATCTCTTTGCCGTAAACCTCTTTATTCAACCCGCATGCATCCACCAGACTAATCAGCATGACGAGGTCGTCTTCGGCTTTTGCTTTGTGGAGAACGATATCGTGAAGCCACTGTCGGAGGGTTTGCTCGGGGACTTCATTTTTCGTGGGATAGTTCTTGTATTTAAACACCCACAGGAATTTATTCTCTTTCTCGGTCAAGATTCCCAGTGATACGAGTTTGCTCACCGTCATCTTGCGCAAGGTCGAGCCCTTTTCACCGATGACTTCGAGCCAATACCTCATTTTTTTATCCTTCTTTGACTGGGCAATGAGATCCAGACAATGGTCCAAAACCGGATCGTTGAGCTTTTGCGAGTTAACGACTTTCACCGTACTGTCAACGATGGTCACCCGTTTTTTAATCGATAGCTCGAAGAGAATGGCTCCCCGCTTGGCAAAATCAAAAGACCATGGAATCTGAGACAAAGTTTCCCTTTTCGTCATCTATCGCCGGAAGGATGAGTTTATCGACTAAGTTCAGGTCTTGGGTTCGAGAAGGGATGGTGGATTCCATATTTTATATTGTTTGATGTGGTCTTTGACGCTGTCAATAGACAAGAACGGAAGAATTTTAAACCGTGCCCACAATTAAATGACGAGCGGTAGCTCGACGCTTTCAATGTCGGAGCCATCAGTTTTACGATCGATATCGGGCCTTCTTACTACGCGTAAACCAATTATAAATCTCGAGGCTTCAGTGGATTTTCCGAAGAGATGGCTCAATCCGGTAATTGGAATCAGTATGTGCCTCAAAGTGTTTGAATGCTCTGAATGCAAGCCGTGAAAGGTCGATCTCTGTGATCGGGTTTTTTGTTGACACCCAATCACCCCGCTAATTCTAATTTCCTCTCGATTGCCGCGAAATTTGATGTTTCCGGCTTCCGCGACCCCTTGATCAATTAAACGGTGAAATTCGATGTTGTTCTTTTTATGGTGTCATAAGCACGCGCCATAGCATTGTTCACGAGACCCAAGTCTGTCTCACTTTCGAATATTGAGTACAGAAACTATATTTGAGTCGGATCTAGCGCCGTTATGAAAAATCAATTTGACCAAAACCTGCAAATCAGGAAAAAAATTACCGCGTTGAGAATAGCCTTTATACTCTTAACGCTTCTCTTAGCCTACCATCTGATAATAATCACTGAGCTTATTCCATTCGATAAGGTCTGGGCAGGTCGACTAAAGTCGAAGGAAGAAATGTTGGTTTTTGAGACCTTTTCCATACTCATCGTCGTGGGGATTCTTGCCGTACTTTTTGCGAAGTACCGGCAGCTTCGTAAAGGAATTCGCAATCGAGCGACTAATATTTTTATATGGATTATCGCAGCATTCTTTGCTTTGAATTCCGTGGGAAACCTATTTGCTGAAAGCAAAGTGGAGTTGGTTCTTGGAACGGCACTCACCTTAACATTGTCCGTACTTTGTTTTGTAGTGGCTCGGAGGTAAACTATAAGATGCTTTCTAGAGTCGAACCACCGGCGAAGAAGGAGCTCTTCCGATCAGAGTGTCCTGCTCTGATTGGTCTCTGCTTGGTGTCCAACCTCCTGATCGGAAGTCTTCCACGTCTGCGTGAAACTCAGGTGCAGTTTTGCCGATGGCTTCTGCGAATAACATATAACTTCTTTCTCCTTTGGTCAGATTAATCAGGCATCCAAATCTTTCAAGAATTTTCGGAATTCACTCAACTTCATCGGTTGGTATGTCAAGTCTACAGAATCGATCCTTCTGGTGAGGGAGCGCGCAACTTTTATCGATCCTTCTTCAATTTTGTAGGCCAGCACGAGTATTTCTTCACTTTTAGGTAGTGTGAGTGATCGATATGAATTTTTGTTATAGGGCTGCATTCGTACGATGGATTTGGATTGTGGGAGGATGGCCATAATTCTTTCACCTTGATTGATTTCGGGTAGAGTGGCAACAATTTGAATTTGGTCTTCCTCGGGAAGCTTGCGAAATCGATCAACATTTATCCAACCCAAATCGGTTCCGGACAAGATGTAGTAGTGGGGGTTTGCATCGGAGGGAAAACCAAGACTTTCGAGCAATCGAGCGTACCGCGCCATCTCAACTTTTCGAATGCTATCCCATACCGCAAATTTTGCTTTGTACTTTAACTGCTGCTTCTCGTCCAGATAACGATACGTATTCAGCGCTTCTTTCCACTCAATTTTCTCAAAGCTTTCCATCAATTCTTCTTTTTCAGCTTTCCACCTGATCAATTTTGCTTCATATTCCTTTACCCAAGTCGGGTGCATCGCCAAGAGTTCGTAATACCTGTCCACTTTTTCTACATATTCATCCATTTTCACACGGTAGAAATGCATGGCATTCTCATAGCGTCTTCTGCAATCATTGATTATTTGCTTTCGCCATAAGAATTGATACCAATGTATGGTGCGGGAGTAGCTTTCAGGCCGCGGCTTAGAAGGTTCAGAAGGGTAAGTTGGTTTTCCGGGGTATCGCGGTTTTGAGTTATTGTTAAATTCAAACTCCGGCCATTCCATGTTTGCATATTCAAAGGTCGGCCTTTCGGGAATGTCCAAATTATTCCTTGTAACAAATCGATCTCCCGTTTCAGTCCAATTGCTACCTGAGTTCGAAACAAATAAAGTCATGTCCTGCTGCAAAGGGGTAGAGGAGGGAATGGCAATGCTAAGCTCTCTTCCTTCGGCCAGTTGGAGTGTTTCACCGTATTCGGACTCAGCGGTAATTCGCAACATCCCACCCGTTTCCAAAAGGCGATCGTCAGAAACAGTGAACAGTTCATTGGCCATAAAATCATGGTAATCCAAAGCCTCGATTACGTTGACGGTGACTTCCCCTTCATAAGTATTCCCCAAGCTATCTATAAAAACATTCTCGGGAATGTAGACTTTCGTACCTCGTTGACATTTGAGTGTATTCGCTTGTTTCGGTTGAATGATAAAGTTATTCTTAGCTCTTTCGGCCAATTCGGCATGTAGCTCTGCCGTGTTTTCAAAATGAAATTGCTTGAAAACAATATCTACTCTTCGATTCTGTCTCATTGATGCGGCGTCCCTCTTTTCATACAGCAATTGTCTCTTTCCGAAAGCTTCCGTATACAAGACGGTCGGCTCAACTCCCAAGCTTTGCAAATAAGCCTTCACACTCTCGGCACGCCTCTGCGACAGGGCGTAATTGTATGACTCATTGCCTTCGTGATCCGTATGGCCCCTGAGCTGAAATTCATAATCTCCTTCAAGTCTAACTTGTTTGAAAAAGGCGAAGATTTGAGCTTTGGCGGCGTCATCCAAGAGGTGAGAGTCGGAGTCGAAGTGGATGCGGGTGGTTTGAGTTTCAGGGGTGGCCAAGCTCAGGAAAGAGCATAGGATGGCCGTTCCCATTAAGAGTGAGATTTTCATTGCAGGAAAATTATTGGTTCTGTTTAATAACCCCTTTTTCTGCAAAAATATTGTTTGAGGAGTCTGATTTTGAGGAGAAGTCGGGAGTAAAATGCTTCGAAAAGCTATTTGTCAAATCGATCGATATCAGAAATCTTTTCTGGAATTTACCTCCATTCGCTCTGACCAATTTAGCCCTGAGGGCAATTCCTGAGATGTGAATTCCAAATGCATTACGCGCCTTCTGCGTTGTACCGTACTCTTAGCCGAAGCGTGAAGCAAGAGCGGCTTCATTATGTGCAGTCCTCCTGCCAATACGTCAATTGACTGAGGCAAGGAATTGTCTATAAGCAGCCCCTTTTCATCGTCGCTGAAAATTTTCTTGTGGGAGGAAGGATATATCTTTAAAGCTCCGTTGCGCTCATCGGTATCATCGAGGTGGATGCGAAGTGTGAAAATCTGATTCAACACGTCGAATGGTGGAATTACACCAAAGGCATCTTCTTTTTTCGTCCAGCCTGAGTATCCATCGAGATCCATTTTCTTATCCACAGCAATGGTCTTGTCCTGATGCCAAGTCACATACCAATTGTCATCAGGGGCCTTGTCGAAAAGTATGGCTTTTACCAAGAACAAATTTGATCCGATTGCCTCAAGCACCTTCTCCAATCGAGCATTGAAGATGTAATCGCTCAATTGAGGAATTTCTTGCAACAAGCGTCTAATGGCAAAATTGTGATCCGTGCCGCTCTTCTTTCTAAAATCTTTGATGCATTTATTCATTCGGTTCACTTCTCGTGTCGAATAAACTTTATTCAACACGGAGCAGCCCTTATGCCGGATGATTCTCGGAAGGTTTACCAGCATTTTGGAGCTCAGTTCGGTTTCATAAAGATCCATGGCATCCCGAAGCTTTTGTTTGATCGCATTGCGAAATTTGACCGGAGAGAGAATCTTGACTCTATCGCCGTAGCCCAAAATTTCTCGTTCCAATTCAAAGTTGAGCTGCACTTTTATCGAGATGATGTATCCATTGTTATTCTTCTCAATCAATTTTTGGCTGTGGTGGAGTGGTTTTGTAAATAGGTAGGGCGCATGTTGATGGTCTACCCAGATGACGATTTCTTCAGCATCCAATCCTTGACTTACCGATACACCAATCACATTGTCAAAATAGGTCTCCAGTTCTACTTCATTGAATGGCAGGAGAGGAGTCTCACATTTTTCAAGTTTCATGATTCTGTCCAAGGCAAACAATTGGAACCGTTTATTCTCATCGGTTTTCCCCAGAACAAACCATCTGTTCCTGTACTCCTTGAGCATGGCCGGGTGCAAAGTATACGTGTATGGATTTCTGGCTTTGAAGGACTGATAGGTCATTCGAGTCGTTTCCTTCTTCGATAATAGTTGAAAAAGGCGGTCGATAAACTCCAAACCTTTCAGGTTTTCATTCTTTTCAAAACTGATCAGGGGGCGTTCCTTGGTCTTTGAAACGTGTATCTTATCTTCCAGCCTTTCCACCATGCCGCCCAAGTCTTGAAAATGATTGAACCCTTTAAACTGCTTAAGGATATCAACCACTTCACTCAACTTGCCCAAATCCTGATCGGTCAGTGGGATGTTGGTAATGGAGTAGTCGGGATCCTCGTAAGCATAATACTTTTTATCTCTGACGATGATGGGAGCAGAATACCCCAGTTTTTCGCTGCGCATCATCTGAATATCCATTTGAACGGTTCGGCGACTTACCCCTTTATCGATGCCCTCATATTCGTAAAGGGCATCTGAGCAAGCTTCTATTAAATCATCTAAAGTCCAGTCCCTGTAGCGATTACGCAAACAATTGTCAATGGTTTTGTATCGAATGAGGGCATTTCTGTTGACAGGCACGGCAGGAATTTTTGACAAAAAATGAAATAATTTTCTACTACGCAAAAAGACTGCGCACATACTTTAAACCTTTGTTTTGTCAAAGGGAGAAAACAAGCATTTGTGATCTCTTCAGCCAAACGAGGCAAAGATAATATTGAAAAAGATTTGAAAGCATTGGGGGGAAACTCCCTGATAATCTTCTGTAATAGGAAGCATGCACAAAAGTTGTAAGCCTGAGACTACGGTGAGGGTTTCTGTATAGCCCCGCAGTGCCGGTATTCGGTATGCTGCTCTACTTGCAATTGGTTGTGCCCCATGGATGTCGAGAGTTCGATTCTCTCTCCCTCTCAAAAAGGGATAGCTCAGTTGGTTAGAGCCCCATGACCAGGTGTGGGTTCGATTCCCGCCATCAATTTAGGTTGGTGTAGTTCAATTGGCAGAACAAGTCAGCAGTCGAAAGGCTGCTCTCGAAGTTGTCAGCTTCTCAAAATTGACACTTTGAAATGCAGAAGGTGCTGAACCCGCTGATGTGTTTTCGAACACATCAGCAGTCTTATCAATGCTTCGAAAAAAAGGGGATACCGTCGAGAAGTGGGATTCATCACTTCGGATCGGGAAGAAACGAAACTCAATCATTCGTTTCGGAACGTTTTGAACTCATGAATGACATCTTTTCGACTCAACCTTTTTTCCGCATGGAGAAGATGGTGAAGCATCGGCTGCATTCTTTAAAATGAAAAAATAATAATTAAATAAATAATGCGATGAAAAGGATTAGAATCAACGCGGGTTATGTAGGATTGGTATTTAAAAATGGTGACTACAAAGGTGTATTGACCGAAGGAGTTCATTGGGTTGGGCTCTTCAAGACAGTCATCATTTACGATATGAATCAACGCTTCTACCCACCCATGGACCTGTCCTTGCTCTTGAGAGATGAGAAGTTGAGCTCCATGCTCGATGTGGTGAATATTAGCGATAGTCAAATCGGTGTATTGCTCTGCGAAGGCAATTTTGATTCGGTGCTGACGGCGGGGAAATATGCATACTGGAAACAAATGAATAAATTTTCTTGGGTGGTGGATGGTATTTCTGACCCCGAGATTACCTCTCAGCTGAGTAAAAGTATACTCAATAGAAAGGAGTTTATCCCTTACGTTTTGCAATGTGCAATTGAATCATACGAAAAAGGTGTTCTTTTCATCGATAATAAATTCACTGAAGTTTTGGATGCCGGAAAGTACTTCTACTGGAAGGCGGTCAAGGAAGTGTCAGTGATCAAGGTGGATATGAGGCAATCGCAATTGGAGGTTTCCGGTCAGGAAATGCTCACCAAGGATAAGGCAGGTTTGAGAATGAACTTCTTTGCCGGTTACCAAGTGTGTGACGTCATGAAGGCTGCCACTGAAAACAAAGACTTTCGCCAACAGCTTTACATCAATGTTCAGCTTGCGCTCAGAGAGTTTGTGGGCAGTTTAAATCTCGATGAGTTGCTCAATAGCAAAGAGGCTCTATCCAACTATGTGAGGGAATCTTTGGAAGAGAAGTCGAAAAAATTGGGTGTCGAGATTCTTGGCTGTGGATTGAAAGATGTTATTCTTCCGGGAGAAATGAAAGACATCATGAATCAGGTTTTGGTCGCGCAAAAGAAGGCGCAGGCTAATGTGATAGCCAGGAGAGAAGAAACGGCTTCCACCAGAAGTATGCTCAATACCGCAAAGCTGATGGAGGAAAACGAAATGTTGATCCGATTGAAAGAGATGGAGTATGTGGAAAAAATAGCTGAAAAGGTCGGCGAAATAACCATCTCCGGAAACGGACAAGCATTGAATCAGTTGAAGGAAATTTTTACTTCAAAACAGTAGGTCAGGCGGGGGTATGCAATAGGGCATACTCCCTTTATAAAGAAAACAACAAATCATGAAAAAAATTGACGCAAAATATTTGATGGAAATGGGGTACTCCGAAGGCAAAGCCTTGGGTATTGCATTGCAAATTGTTACGGAAGAATCTCGAGAAGGTATTGGAAAGGAGCTCAAAGCCGTACTTAAAACTCCCGAAGATTATGTAGAGGATAAAACCTGGAGCCGGCTGGCAAAAGCCCTGATTGGGCCCATAGATGAAACCATCGCCTTGAGAGAGGTGCCGCTGCCCTACGATATTAAAGGAAAGGAATGGATAGAAGAGGGTGCGTTGAATCAAATCAACACTGCCATGCGCCTTCCGGTAGCCAAAGCGGGTGCACTGATGCCCGATGCTCACCAAGGTTATGGTTTACCCATTGGCGGAGTATTGGCTACAGAAAACACCATCATTCCCTATGCGGTAGGAGTAGACATAGGGTGCAGAATGTGCCTGAGTATTTTTGATGTTCCGCTTTCGGTTTTGGAAGAGCGCAAGGACGATTTGAAAAAAATCTTGATTCGAAACACCGCCTTCGGAAAGGAAACCTTTAAACCCAAGTACCGAAAAGACCATGAGGTTTTGGCTCATGACCTATTCGATGAGACGGAACTTCTGAGAGGTCTCAAGCATAAAGCAGAGGCTCAAATCGGTTCGTCAGGCGGTGGAAACCACTTCGTAGAATTCGGGGTGGTGGAATTGACGGATGCGGAGAACGAGTTTGGTTTGACGCCCGGCAAGTACTTCTCGCTGCTGAGCCATTCGGGTTCCAGAGGCTTAGGTGCTACCATAGCCAATCACTATACAAAATTGGCCATGAAGGCCTGTAAACTTCCGCAGGAGGCAAAGCACTTGGCTTGGCTCGACCTCAATACGGAGGCCGGACAGGAGTATTGGTTGGCCATGAATCTGGCCGGTGATTATGCTTCGGCGTGTCACCACCAAATTCACGAGCGTGTCGCAGTAGGACTGCGCGCGCGTGTCACCGCACGAGTAGAAAATCACCACAACTTCGCGTGGAAGGAAACGGGACCTGACGGCAAGGAGTGGATTGTACACCGAAAGGGGGCTACGCCTGCCGGCGAAGGTGTGCTCGGGGTAATCCCCGGATCGATGACCGCACCTGGTTTCATCGTTCGCGGAAAGGGTAGTATACTATCGTTAAATTCTGCTTCTCACGGAGCGGGAAGGCAGATGTCGCGTACAAAAGCCAAGAAAACGCTCGACCCGAATGAGGTGGCCAAACACCTGAAAGACGCAGGGGTGGAGGTAATCGGTTCAGGGCTCGATGAAGCGCCGATGGCTTACAAAAACATCAACGATGTGATGGAAGCTCAAAAGGATTTGGTCGATGTCTTAGGCACCTTTACGCCGAAAATTGTGCGCATGTGTGGCGACAATCGCTTTCGGGAAGTAGATTAAATCGGATTCATTCATTTTAGATCGGTCGGCAGATCAATCTTTTAAAATGAATCCGATTTTTTTTCGTTTTAATTTCTTAATGAAAGTGGTTCTTCATCTTTTGGCGTTTATTCTCCTCTCTGCGATCACCCAGACAGGAGGAATACTCTATCTTTTGGTTCTGCTCTTTTTGCGAAAGCAGAAATGGTGGATGAAGGTACTGGCATTCGTAGGACTTTATATTTTCACATCATGGGGTGTTGTCCCTGTGATCGCGCCCTATTTTGGTAGAGAAAAGGTAGAAGTGCGGGTTTTAAATTTCGGGTACGTTCTCGCCAACCGAAATTACGTGACCCCTCAGATGAATGAGGCGTTGAGATCAATTGAAGACAGATTTAAAGCAGATTATCCTGATTTGGAACTTGTGGTACTCGATGCCAACTTTCCTTTTTTCGATGGCTTCCCACTGCTGCCGCACCTGAGTCACGACGACGGCGAGAAGGCAGACCTGGCATTCCTATACGAGAATCGAGAGGGCGAAGCAACCGATGAGCAAATTTCGAGGTCGGGATATGGCATATTCGAAGCACCGATGGAAGGGGAGTTGGATCAGGCTGCAGGCTGTGCTCGCAGAGGAGCCTGGCAGTACGAGTTGACGAGGTACTTCACTTTTGGTATAGTCAATCCTGATTTGGTTTTTTCGGAGAATGCCAACCGAAAATTGCTCCAAATCATTGTAGCGCATGATCAGATCGGAAAGGTTTTCGTTGAGCCACATTTGAAAGAAAGGTTGGGAGTGAGAAATGACAAAATCCGTTTTCAAGGTTGCCATTCCGTAAGGCACGATGATCATTTTCACATTCAGCTACGCTGATGTACCAAACCCATCTAACGGCCACACCTTTCCGGAAACGAGGCTGAATACTCAAGCTTCAAACTAGCCGATAAACTACTTCGTAGCCGATAGACCCGGGGCGACCAAAAATCAGAAAGCCGGCAGAAATGCGGCGGTATTTAAGTAGGCTTGGATGAACAAGATTGTGTCCCTTAGATGACCAAAAGATATATTCCTAAGGAGTTTTTTCTATATTTAGACCAACCAAATTACTCGTTATGACCCCCTTAAATCAAACCGTAGGCATTGGCCTGTCGCGCCGTACCCCCACTTTTCTAGTTGTCTTGCCACAGGATTCTACCTAAATACCAGTCTTGCTCAGTGATGGGACAAGTCGAAAAGTAGCCAATCCAACAACCGATTAACCAAACCCTTTCCAATGAAAATTGATCCGGCCAAGCATGAGCTAACGGGTGAGAACACCGTCATTGATCTCACCAACAAGAACAAAATTGAATTTCCTTCCGGTCTTCCCGATTCAATAGTGATCCACTACACCGCCGGCAGCTCCGCATCCGGTTCGGCCGCATGGTTGAAAAGGCCCGAGGTGAAAGCCTCAGCTCATCTGGTGATCGGACGGGACGGGTCGGTATTCCAAATTGTACCTTTCAACATCCAGTCGTGGCACGCTGGCGTGAGTGCTTACGGCGGACGCTCGGGCTACAACAGATATTCCATCGGTATAGAGCTCGACAATGCAGGCTTTTTAACCAAAACGGGTAATGTTTTTCGCGCCACTTTCGGACGCACCTATTCTGCCGATGAAGTGCTCAAAGCCAAACACCGGCACGAAGGGAAGGAGCGCTACTGGCACACTTATACCGAAGCCCAGATCAACACCTGTCGTGAGATTTGTGAATTGTTAATTGACCATTACGGCGTCAAAGAAATTGTGGGTCACGATGAAATTTCTCCCGGCAGGAAACAAGACCCGGGGCCTGCTTTTCCGATGAATGAATTTCGCAATGATCTGCTGCAATTGGCCAATGCGCAAGTCATTGAAACCCGACAAGATACCGAAGAGCCTCATCTTGGCCTTCCGGGAAAAGTGGTAGCCTCCTCCTTAAACATCCGCTCGCATGGAACGGGTGATGCACCCAAAATTGCCCAACCATTGCTAAATGGTCAGAAAGTAATCATTCAGGAAGAAAAGGACGGATGGTACAAAGTTTCGACTACGATAGAAGGTTGGGTCAGTAAGGCCTTCATCCAAAGAGAAGACAATGGGTAGCGTTGTTCGGTTTATCATCATTTTGCTGGTCGTTTTTGCATTGGTACTCTTTGCCATGCGGCCCGATATTTTGGAAGACGTGTGGCTCTGGATCACAGGTTTGATCGGGCTTATAGTAAAACTATTTGAGCGTGTTTGGAACTTCCTCGAGAAAAAATTCAAACCCCAAACGACGTCCGTTCCCGCAGTAGCCTCAGGTGGCAGTGTGGCCGAATTTAGACCGGGGCCTGTCGCGCCATCCGCGAGTCGGTCCTTCGATAACCGAACCATTGAAGATTTCCCCAGGCCGAAGTTCAATGGAATCACTCTGGAATTGAAACGTCTTCGAGACGATGGTACCTCTACACTCGGAGCCCTTTCCATCGATGGCGAATTCTATTGTTATACTCTGGAGGATACCCACCGCGATAAAAAGCTCAAAGGCGAGACCCGGATTCCCGCAGGAGAATATCCGGTGGAATTTAATCGGGTTCTAACGAAGATGACTCAACGCTACCGCGACAGCGAGTTTTACAGCGAGTGGTTCACTTTTCACTTGGAGCTGAAGGGGGTACCCGGTTTTGCAGGGGTGTATATTCATAACGGTGGTCATCATGGCCATACCGACGGGTGCATACTGGTTTCTACCGATTACGTCGAGAAAACGGAGGATAGCCCCGTGACCTTGACGAATTCAAGAAATACCTTCAAAGACCTCTACATTAAACTCCAAGAGAAACTGAATCTCGGTATTCGGGTGCGCATACTTATACAAAACGAAACGGACCAACATAATCCTAACTCCAGTCCATCATGAATCATACAGAGCTTTTAGAAAAAAAGACATTGAGCAGGAAGAAGCTCATGAACAAGGTATTTGTATACTCCATGGCGTTTCTCATGGTTTTGCTCATCGTAAGTATTGTCATCTCGGCATGGTTTATACTTTGGGAGAGCAAGGGAACCGTCTTTGAGTTCTCAGCCGTTTGCCTCATGACGCTTTGGCTAGCCTTGGTGATCGGATATTACGCCTGGGCCATATACTTCTACAACATCAATTTGGGCCTTACCGATCAGGATTGGGCAGAGGTAAGGGCACAGAAAAAAATTGATCCGGCCTCAGTTGATGAACGCGACACCAATCCAAACAAGGAACAAACTCTGGGGTTACCTCCCGGCACCGTCAGAGGCACCTTGACGCTAACATTGATGGTAGCATCCATAGCCATCGCCATAGCCTACATGGGGGAGGAGTCCAGCCTGCGAAATGACGAGTTCTTCATTGACAATTTCGACTTTTTCAAACAGGCCTTCCTCATGATGATCGCATTTTATTTTGGTAGTAAATCATTGGAATACATTTCAAAAAATGGCAAGACCGGCGCCGAATTAACTGAACGTGATCTT
>DATFKV010000093.1:0-2394 GCA_035268465.1 Cryomorphaceae bacterium
ATCGGACAGGGCCTTTAGATTATTCGTCGAGACAAAATTCAATCCAAATTAATCCTTTCCAGATTGAGGCTGGTTTGCGCCTATGCATCGATAGGATTACTGATTTTGATCAGGAACAGATTCGTCTAATTCTGTTAGAACGCTATGGTTTCTCGACTTGGTCGAAAAGAATCTCAGAAAACATGCGAGCGTTATGCGATAATCCTTGAACTCAATATTTTTCTCTTCAGTAAACTGATTTAATAAACGATGAATTATATTTAGCACATGAACAGGAGACTTTTATTTGGTGTCATAGTATTACTTCTTTCTGCCTGCTCGAAAGAGGAAAAGCCCACTACTCAAATACCGTACTCTTATTTTAACGAACCCATTGTGAACACAGGCTATTACGCCTATGATCTGAATGGTTCGCCTATCAGGATTATCGGAATTCCCAATACCAAAAGAGAAGCAGAAACGCCTCAGGGCGATATCCGAATGGTCACTTATCCTAATCCTGCATGGATACAGGAGGGCGAGTTCCTTCAAGCAAATTGGTCAGTAGACTTAGCTGGGCCCATCCCTGCGGTCTCGCGCAAAGCATTTTTGATCAGGGCTAGCACAACGGGGGATGACACAGCCAATGGAGCTTTTTTCAATGGTTCCTACCATCACGTTATAGGAGAAAATACCATAGTTTGGGAGGGTGAGTACAGCAGGAATTTCAGGATTTCCTTGCCTGTAAGTGAAACAGGAGATTATAGATTGTATTTGGAAATGGATGGATATTACTTGTACGACAATTTAGCTATTCGCGAATTTTTAACTTATTAAAATGAGGTCAATCACTTTCGTTATCTTATTTGTTTCTTCGATTGCATTTGGACAAAATGTAAATGATGAAGAACCGCACTCCTCAAAAATGGGCTTTTCTGCATCCCTGCAATCAGATCAAGTTGGAATTCTCATTCCCATTTGGGTAGATGGCAGCACTTCAATCGTCCCTTCGTTTCAAGTCTTATTTGCCCAATCGGTTGGTCTTGATCTAGGAGTTGGAGTTACCTTGAGAAAGTACCTTCGAGAAGGCAGTGTGCGCCCATACGTAGCGCCGGGAGTTGGCGTTTTGATGTCTTTTCCTACAGCTGACGAAGATGTAGTTGAAGATCCACCCAATCCTCTTGATCTACTGGTGAGCTTTGGCTTTGGGGGTGAGTATTTCTTCTCCGATTATTTTAGCACGGGCGTACAAATAGGACTTGCAGGTGCTTTCTCAGATGAAAACTCAAACCGTTTCGGAAACCCGGGAAATTTCAACTTGAACACCTCGGCTTCGATTTTGGTGAACGTTTACTTCTGATGAGTTTTGAAATTTTATCGACCCCTTTGAAATGGTGGGTTGAGGATCATTTTCTCCTATACTTGCACGATGTGCGGCATCTTCGGCATTTGGAATTATAAAGGCGTAAACGGCCATGCCTTGCGCAAGGCTTCTGCCATGCTGCGTCATCGCGGGCCTGATGATGAGGGCTTCCTTTTGGTGAATCAAGGCGCAGCCATCCCTTACGCGGGCGATGACAGCGCCACCAAAGACCTGGAACAACTTCCCGAATCGCTTCCCGCTCCGAATGCTTTAATGCACAGAAGGCTCTCCATCCTCGACCTTTCGCCGAAAGGCCACCAACCCATGCGGCACCGAGATCGTGAAATCTACCTCACCTTCAACGGGGAGATTTACAATTTTCAAGAGCTGCGAGAGCAGTACAAATTGCCCGCAACAACGGGCACTGATACCGAGGTGATTCTCCAGCTCTACGCCAAAATCGGCGAAGAAGTCTTTTCGAAATTCAGGGGCATGTGGGCACTCGCCATCCTCGATTTGGAAAAGAACAAACTCGTCCTTTCTCGCGATCGGTTCGGAATTAAGCCCCTTTATTTCACTGAGAAAAATGGCGGACTCGCTTTTTCGAGCGAAGTAAAACCGCTCCTCTCTCTGCCGGGGGTGAAATCGGAATGGGAGCGCGATAAGCTCCTTCAGTTTTTGGTTTACGGGGCTACGGACGATCCTTGCGAGACGTTTTTCAAAGGAATTGAGGCGGTAAAGCCGGGACATTATTTGACCTTCGACTTGGACAGTCTTTCCAAATCAGAAACCCAATACTACGACCTCCGCAAACAAATTCGCAAAAGCGAGTATGCCAACGGAACCTTCGAAGAGCGATTCGGTGACAGCATTCGCGAACACCTCATTTCCGACTTGGAAGTGGGCTCCTGCCTCAGCGGCGGATTGGATTCTAGCTTAATCGTGGCCTCCGCATGCCCCTCCGTGAAAAACACCTTCACCTGCTCTTTTCCCGATTCGCCCATCGATGAAACGAGTTTTGCGAAGCAGCTCACCTCTGCTTGCCCCGAATT
>DATFKV010000094.1:0-4855 GCA_035268465.1 Cryomorphaceae bacterium
TCAGAAAATAGGCGATATGAAGATGCTCTTATCATTTATAAAATGCTGGACGAGGTCAGGGAAGACATCGAGTTTGAACGCCAGAAGTCTGAAATGGCTATTATGGAAAGGGAGTATGAGGCAGGCTTGCGACGTGCAGAAATTCAGGCACTCAAAGAGGTAAACGAGAAAAATGAGGTCATAAAAGAACAGCAAAATTTATTTCTCTGGATCGCAATAATGGGAATCATTGGATTGACCGTGCTGAGCGTATTGTTAGCCCGATCAAATAAGCGCCGGGCTGCAGCTTTGAGTGAACTCGAAAAACTCAATCGAAATCTGGAGAAAGAGGTCTTAAAGCGCACGGATTACTTGCGTGAAGCGAATGAAAACATTCGACTTCAAGCAGAGTCGATTTCTGAAAGAAACGAGAATTTAACCGAACTCTATCACATGGTTTCTCACGATTTGCGCGGGCCCATAAATAACCTCACTATGCTGGTGAAATTTCTTGAAGAAGCTCGGGATGAAACAGATCGGAAACAACTCATGGACCATATGAATCCCGTATTGGAGAGTCTTAGTGCTACGGCAAATCAACTACTTGAAAAGGTAGATTCATCGAGTCGCGAAGAAAGCGACTTACACGTAGTCAAATTTGCCACCGCTCTCAATCGTGCCAAAAAAGGACTTCAAGTAGAGTTAAAGTCAGCAGGGGCAGTAATAACCACTGATTTTCACCAAGCAGAATCTGTTTTCTATTCTCAAAAATACCTGACTAGTATTTTTTACAATTTTCTCAGCAACTCATTGAAATATGCATATCCCGGAAGAACTCCGCAGATTTTCATTTCGACAATTAAGGATGACAACGGTGTTCTGCTGAAGTTTAGCGATAATGGGAGCGGAATTGATATGGAAAAAAACCGTGAGAAGCTTTTTCAATTCAAGGAGGTCTTTAATGACCGACCCGACGCAAAAGGTATTGGTCTTTATCTACTTAAAAACCAAATAGAAAGAGCAGGCGGAGAGATTTGGGCAGAGAGTGAGTTAGGCCAAGGCACAGATTTCTTCGTAAAGTTTAAGGGCTAATTATTTGAGGTAAGAATAAAGTGATTCTTTAAACCTACAACTTTTGCAAAGAGCCAACAGGTTATTGATTTTATTAAGACCTTTGCAATGTGAAAAAGGTTGCGGCCATATCACTTTTAATCCTTCTCATTGCACCAATGCTTTCGAAGCTTTTCTTGGTGACGAACTACCTCTACCAATACGATTACTACGTAAACGTTCTTTGCGAGAACAAAGAAAAACAAGAGCTGAAGTGCAACGGTACTTGCCACTTGGCTAAAGAACTTAAAGTAGTTGAAGAAAAAGCGTCGAGTCCCGAGCTTCCTGCACAGGTAAAAGTCGAGCCCGTTCTTTTCTATCAAGAAATGGAAAAAGTGGTATTTTATTCCATCCGCGAAAAGGCAACTTACCCTTCGATCCATTCAGGGCTATACCTTTCTCCCTATTTAAAAGTAAGCCTCCCTCCTCCCCGAGTTTGATGTGATTATTATCCCCTTCAATCGCGATGGTAGACGCTACCATTGCGCACTTCTCGTATTCACATCAACAAATTAGAAAAATGACGATTAAAACAATTAAGCTAGCCGCTATGGCTATCACTATAGCTTTTCTATCGAGCTGTAGCGACGATGATGACAAGACTGATTCCAATCCGGCTCCCGAAGCCAAGGGGAATATGTTCATCAAATTCCAACATGTTTGGGGCCCCGCTCAGGCTGATTTTAACCTAAACACAGCTCTCGTCCACCCCGGATCGGGAGAAGAACTTCAATTCACCAAACTGCGGTATTACATCTCAAACATTCAATTGCAAAATGCCAATGGAGATACGTGGATAGAAGAGGAAAGCTACCATATCGTAGACGCAGAGAATATGGCCGGTGAAGAAGTACAGCTGAACCTTTCCGATGTGTCAAGCGGCTCTTACACCGGCATATCCTACATGATCGGAGTAGACTCTTTGAGAAACGTCTCGGGGGTTCAAGAAGGAGCGCTCGATCCTGCCGAAAACATGTTTTGGTCTTGGAATACGGGCTATATTTTTATCAAAGCCGAAGGACAAAGCAATGCTTCCCCCAATGGATCTTTTACTTATCACTTGGGAGGATTCGAAGAACCTTTTGCAGCAAATAGCTCTATGTTCCATGACTTTCAAGGCGCTACTTTAGAAATTTCACCCAATGACAATCCATCGGTTCATTTGATTGTAAATCCCGCGCGCTTTTGGCACGGAGGATTTTCTACTGAGCAAACACCTATGGTACATATGCCCGGTGAGATGGCTTCTGATTTAGCCTCCAACTTTGCCGGTAGTTTTGTCTTTGACCACATTCACAATTAAAAGAATAAAGATGAGAATCACCGTAGCATTAGCACTGGTGGCTCTTTTAGTGTCTTGTCAAAATGATGAACGGGAACCTCCGACTTCAGAATTTTCTGTCTTCGAGGTTCCTGCTCATTTTCCCGATCCGGTTTACGATTTTGATGGAAATCCAATCACCGAAGAAGGCTTTAATTTGGGGCGAAAGCTCTTTTACGACAAGAGACTCTCAAGAGGGTCACAGGTTTCTTGCGGGAGTTGCCACGCACAAGTGCATGCTTTCGCCGACCATGCCGTACCGCTAAGTGTCGGAGTAGATGGCAGGGAAGGTAAACGAAACTCACCGGGATTATACAACCTGGCTTGGACAGAAGCTTTTATGTGGGATGGAGGTATCAACCATATCGAAGTGATGCCTATCGCTCCCATTACCGACTCGGCAGAAATGGACATTGCTCTGGCCGATCTTCTGGACTACCTCCAAAATGAAACCGAATATCCGCAGGAGTTTGGGGAAGCCTTCGGCTCGACTGAAATATCGACGTCAAACCTGCTCAAGGCCTTGGCTCAATTTCAGGGAGCCATAGTGTCCGACGGAAGTCGATACGATCAGTATATAAAAGGACTATACATACCTACGGAAGCACAACTGCGGGGAATGGCACTTTTCGAAGCCAATTGCTCCGGTTGTCACGGCGGTATTTTACAGACGGATTTCTCTTACCGAAACAATGGTCTGGATGCTGATTTCACCGATTTGGGTCGAGGAAGAGTTACACAAAATTCCGCTGACAACGGCAAGTTTCGCGTGCCTAGTCTGCGCAATGTGGCGCTGACCAATCCGTATATGCACGACGGAAGGTTTTTCACCTTGGAGCAAGTACTCGATCACTACAGCGAAGGAATTGTGGAATCAGGCACTCTCGATCCTGCATTGACCAATGGCATTCCATTGACTGAAAACGAGAAAGAAGACATCATTGAATTTTTATACACCCTAAGCGATTTTGAGCTCCTCGGAGATCTGCGCTTTTCAGAACCGGCAAAATGAGTTTACGATACATCCTACTCACTTTATTCATCATATTTTATACCCAAAGCACACAAGCCTGCGACGCCTGTGGTTGCGCAATGACGGGGAATTACGGAGGAATATACCCTCAGTTTACGAAAAACATTTTCGGAGTGCACTACGGAAATCGAAGTTTTGACCATCCGAGTACGGATTTCAATTTCAATGGAACGAGCCGTGTACTGCGCGATGAATTTAACTCCATGGAAGTTTGGGGTCGCTTCTATCCGCATCCAAGAATTCAGGTTTTCGCTTTTCTGCCTTTTCGAAGTCACACCAGAGAAGAAACCGAACGCAGAACCACCATCTCGGGAATCGGTGACATTACCCTTTCGGCAAACTACACCTTGTTCAATACGGCAGATAGTGCCAAGGCCAAAATCAGCCATGCCTTACTAATTGGCGGGGGCATACAGTTGCCCACGGGGAAATACATGCAAAAGGACGAACTCAAAATCACCTTGCCCGCTCAATTTCAAGTGGGCTCGGGAGCTTTTGCCTATAGTCTGAACGCCAACTACACCCTGCGATACGGAAAGTTTGGTCTCAACACTGACCTTTTCGCCAAGTTCAATGAGATGAACGAGCGCTCCTACGAATTTGGAAATCAATATGCCGCTACGGGATCTGTCTTTTACAAGTTGAATACCACGAGCAAAGCCTTTCTGCCCAATGTTGGTATCTCGTACGAATACTACGAGCAGGACGCCGAGTTTGACGAATTGAAAGAAGATACGGGAGGCGACGTGGCCTTGATCAATCTTGGTCTCGACGTCTATTTAGATCAGGTTTTTCTTAGCGCTTCCGCGCAAATTCCGGTAATGCAAAGCTTGCCCTATTCGCAGCCTGCCGGTGCAACTCGGTTGAATCTAGGAGTGGCTTACCTGTTTTGATCAAAGGATTGTTCTAGTAAAGGGGCTACCCCATTTGTCTAGAGCACAAACCGCCAAATCAATTTGGCTAGAATAGTTCCTCTTTCAGGATCGAGTTTGCCTGATTGGGTATCGTAGATTTGATTGACAATCAAGAAAAAGTCCGTTCCGATCTTCGGGATAATTTGAAGTCGGAAGTTAATATTGAGTTCGTCGTTTGCGGTATTCCACTGATTTAATAAGGAACCGAAAACATTTGGAGACAAAGCATACTCAATCCGAGAGCCGACTAAATCCGTTTCAAAACTTCCGTTTGGAAGGTCTATGATGTTCTTTTCGTAGCGCAGATTGATATTGAAATTTTTTGTGGCTCGCCAAAGCAGCACCGACGTATTTCGGAATGAGGTTCCCGTGTAAAACTCTCCGAAGTTGAATTGCGAATTGAGGCTGAATGTCCTTCCGGTAAAAGTGCTGAAGCTCGCATTCCATGCATTCCACCAATAGGTATCCTCGGGAATGACGACTCCCGAGAATATCTCA
>DATFKV010000095.1:0-4088 GCA_035268465.1 Cryomorphaceae bacterium
GCAAAACGTCGGTTCAGTTTTTCGCACGAGCGATGCATTCAGGTTGGAAAAGATCTGTCTCTGTGGAATTACGCCTACCCCACCGTCACGGGAAATGAATAAAACGGCCTTGGGTGCAACCGAATCGGTAGATTGGGAATATTTCGCAGATACGAGTACTTGTCTGGAAATTTTGTCAAAAGAGGGTTTCGAGTGCATTGCCATTGAGCAAACAGAAAAATCAGAAAAACTTGATGCTTTTGGCATTGAACGAGATGCAAAATACGCCCTGGTTTTTGGAAATGAGGTGGACGGAGTAGAGCAAGTAGTGGTAGACCAATGCGACAAGAGTCTGGAGATCCCACAAATCGGAATCAAACATTCCATCAATATTTCCGTATGCGCCGGGATTACCATTTGGGAATTTTTTCGTCAAATTAAAATGGTGGATTGAAGAAGTTGGATTTCTTATATTCGTCCCTTTATATTTAGCGCTGTGAATAAATTAGTTCAGTACGTTTTGATCGCTTTGTTCTTCACTTCCTATTCAGGAGTGAATGCGCAGTATTTTAGTGGTCAAACATCATACTGGAAAAGTCAGCGTCACAGCTTTGGAATGGGCTTGGGTGCTTCTTTCTTTTTGGGAGAGCTCGGAGGTCGTGATCAAATCGGAACGGATTTCGTTTACGACTTGGAATTTTCAGAAACGAGACCTGCCTTGCAGCTCATGTATCGCTACCAGCTCGGTAGCAGACTTTATGCAAAGGCTCAGTTTGCCTATGCACTTATCGGAGGAAACGATGCGCTGACCGAGGAAATTTTCAGACGAAATCGAAATTTAAGTTTCCGATCGAGCATTTTTGAATTTTCGATTCAAGGTGAGTTTGATGTCATAGATTTCACCCCGAAAAACCGATATGGCAGGGTTAAGCAGAACCGTCTTGAGGGATCGGCGCTATATATCTCTGCCGGAGTGGGTGTAACACGATTCAACCCTCAGGGGAATTTTGAAGGCACGTGGTATGACCTGCGCGATTTTGGCACTGAAGGCCAACTTCAAGAAGGCGGGCCTGAAGAGTATTCGCTTTTTACCGTCGTCATTCCATTTGGAATTGGTTATCGTTTGCAAATCAATAAGGAGTGGACAGTTGGTTTCGAAATAGTGCACCGGCTAACCTTTACAGATTACATGGACGATGTGAGTACCGTCTATTTCGATAATGAGGTAATAGCAAATACTCAAGGCGAGTTAGCTGCTTACTTCGCCGACCCAAGTCTGGGTTTCTATGTAGATGACAATGGCGCGCTTGTACCTCTCAATAGTACGGAGGCCACCTACCAAAGAGGAGATCCGGATGACAACGATGCCTACTTCTTCGGCATGTTCACTGCATACTACAAAATTCCCCAAAAGCGCTTCAAGCGCGGACGAGGCCGTGTGACGAAGAGACGCCGTCGACGAGTGGTATTCTAGAAGTGGTATTGGGTTTTGGGTATAAAAAATTAACAATCCTGTTGATCAGCTCGATTGCTGACGAAACTACTTTCCCACACTAAATTTAACGGATTTTCAAAGTTGTTTTTAAAACTAGCCCACCGGAGTAATTACAGAGCTTTTCAGCTATTCCCAAAGTCGGATGTAGTTCTTGTAATTCAATAATCGCCTGTAGCACCGTACATTCTTAAAGGTCCGATCCTTGGCTAGAAACCACTTGATTATGGAAATTGGCGTAGCTCTTTTGCAAAACCTGAGCTTAGATTGAGAGAGTTCAGGCCATGGGCGGCGTGGCTGAATGTTTCAAGCTCTTATCTGCCGGATACTAGAAGTCCGCTGTCTCGTTTCGTTGGGTGCTAATAGCTACGAATTGCTATCTAGTCAACGCCAGATCAAAAAAAAATCCGTCTACCAAAAAGGCAAACGGATTTTTCAAATTTATGAGTTTATCGATCGATACTTACTCTTCTACTTCTTCTTGGAAGTTTCTGAACTCCAAGTCGCTTTCTGCTTTCTCTTCCAGAGAAGCATCCATGCTGTATGCTTTATCCAGGTTTGTATTCACTGCACTCGCATCGTTCATTCGCGCTGCGATGATTGCTTTCAGGTAGTAACCCATTGCCGTATCAGAAGCATCTGAATCGTTCACCGTTTTCATTGCGGTTTCAGTATTTCCGGCCAATACTTGAGCCAAACCTTTATTAAAAGTGTTGTATCCTTTCATATTTTGGATAGCTGAAGCATAATCACCATTTTGGATATCGATGATACCCATGTTGTAATTCACTTCGTCTCCTGCTCCCGCAGCAGCTTCGAGCATTTCCATTGCGCCATCGCGGTCACCGTTCAATCGAGCAATGATGGCCATGTTATTTTTTACAACGGGACTTTCTTCTTTACTCATTGCTTTCTCAAACATGGCTTTCGCGTCAGACAATTCATTTTTACGCAAGTGGATTACTCCCATGTTATTGTAAGCTCTGAAATCGTCCGGATAAGTCGAGGCAGTCGTTTCGTAGATAGAATACTGCTCATTCATATCATCTGTAAGAGATGTAGAATAAAGCATTTCCTCGATATTTAATGTGTCGGGCTGTGAACCTCTCACCAAAGCAAGAATCTCTTCATCGCTTTTTCCTACGATGTCGTAGTTCACCGTGATTTGTGACCTACGCAATTCAGGAAGAATTTTCTCAGCTACTTCTGTGTAAGTGGCAGCGAGATTTCTAATTTCTTCTTCTCGCTTGGTAACGTCAGAATACATCTCAAGAATTCGCAGAATCAATTCTTTGTCTGCGATATCGGAGGCTACCATTTTTTCTCTAAAACCCTCCCAGTCTTCACCTTGAGGCTTCAAGTTGAAAAACTCATCTTTATTAAATTCCATATCGGCGCGCTCCATCAGTCGAGCAATCGCTTTCATTGCACTCTCAGCCCGTTCTTGAGCCAAGTTTTGGTTCAAACTGATTTCTCCTTCCGGTGAGGCATAAGCCATGATTTCAGCTCCTTTGAATTGAAAGTTTTCATTGGTGCCGTATGTTTCAAGGAATGTTTCCAACTCTTCGATATTTTCGTCTCTCATTTCAGAAGGACGCACGTACGCTGAGTTTACCAAGTAATGAATCACCGCGTTGGCGTTGTGAGATGTAATTCTCTCGAAAGCGTCTGGGGCAATAATCGGCATATCGTCACTCATCACCAATAGTGGAGTAGTAATCACACCATCCGCCAATTTGTAAGGGTCGAAAGCCTGTTCCTTACTACCTTGCTGCCCTAAAATGTTTAGCATCAGCTCAGAGTCCTCCATTTCGGGAGTGTAAGCGATACGATCGGTGTAAGAGAAATTCTTGCCGTTTTCGTAAGGAATTACAGTCGCATTACCTGCGGCATCCTCTCCTTGAAAAGATACTGATTCGTAAGGAGTCGATCCACCATCATAAGTGAGGGTCGGGGTCAAGGTCACCATGGCCTTTTTACTAAAATATTTGCCGGGAAACTTCCCGTTAATATTCAATTCAACACTATCTCCGCGCACGATCAGCGGCTCCGGGTCAACGTTGTATTCAATGGTCTCGGCATATTTTGCCATTTTTCCCAACCCACCACAGGCGGCCATAGCAAATCCGACTACGATTAAGAGGACCGGAAATTTAAATTTCGAATGCTTCATTCGTTTGGTTTTTGTAAGGTCTTTGTTTTTCCTTGTTAATATGGGTGCAAACATACATATAGTTTTTTACACAATGAAGTGATAGACGCGGATTTAAACCGGTTTTCGAGAGGGCTCAATAAGCTGATGATGAAGCCCTTTGGATCGAGATTTTTTAATGACGGATAACAGTTTTTCGTAGACGAATTGATCTTTTACGAAATCAACGTCTGAAACATCGAGGATTAAAATTCTCATATTATCCGCTTGTTTCCTCAAAAAATCAAGATACTTGGCTTGAACCCTGCTCAAGTATTCTTCTTCAATATTTTGCTCATACCTCCTTCCGCGCATCCTGATATTATCCATAAGTCTCTTTGTATCAGAATACAAATAGACCAACAGGTCAGGAGTAGGAACAGTTTTGAACATAATATCAAATACTTTGCGAAATAACCGCAATTC
>DATFKV010000096.1:0-3091 GCA_035268465.1 Cryomorphaceae bacterium
TTCCTATCTGCGCTTATTTGGCTTGATGAAGAAAAAAATGTCATCCTCAGGTACGAAATATTCGGCGAAGACTTGGACGAATTACCTATTGAATCAATTAAAAAAGGCAAATCAATAGAAGACTTTAACATGAGACTCCTATTCGATTTTAGCTCGGATTCAAGTCAACTGAACTACTTGCTTTGGAATTACAACTTCTACTATGGCAGTGGGCAACGGATTAACACACAGATAAGAATGCCTGTGGAAAATCGAGCTGTAGAACTTCCTATCTTCCTACACGATAGGTCTTACCACGATTATGCTTTGGCCGCTATTCTGCCAAAACCTTCGCAAGAAATCAGTAAAGAAAGGGCTCTAAACCGATCTGCTAAAGACTTAAAAGCCTTGGAGAAGCTAGAAAAAGCTGGCAGTTCTCTAAATATTGGTTTGGTTTTTTGGGACCCGAAGAAGCCTTTGCGCACCGATAAGATCCCCGAAAGTCGAAGCTACAAGACGAATTCTTTTGACGCTTCAGGAAGACCTGCGAGAGCGGCAGGCGCCAATGCAAAGTTTCATCTTGCATTTAACGCGGTTATTTACAAAGCCATAAATGACAGCTACGCTGATCGCACCTTTTTTGATAGCGCAAACTCTTCCATACCAAAAAGTGAAGACAGAGAAGTAGGACTTTTAATCAATTTGCTTTTTGATGAATATCATTTTGCCGCGGCACGAATATCTACTTCAGCAACAATCGAAAATATCTCTGAGATAACGGGAGCTGAGCGCGAGGAGTTGGATTTGCGCTATGACCGATTACTCATGAACTCAACGGGAGGAGCAGATCTTCCCTACATGCTGGAGCGCAATTTTGCGAATTACGAATTGCACGGAATAGATCGCTTCTATCAATTGAACAGAAGAATATTTGACAGTTACTTATTTGAGAGATTTAACCCCCACATCAACCCGGGATCAAAAGAAGATTTAGCGCTGGCATATCTGATTACAGGAAATTATGACAAATCCCTAAAAGTGCTGAATAACATGGAAGAAAAGACCGCTGCACTTGTTTATCTCGAAGGGCTGAATTACTATTTCAAAGGCATCTGCGAGGAGTTTAGAAGACTCATGTTGTTGGCTGAAGAAGATGGATTTCCCATACCTGAGCAAGTGGAAGGGTTCTGTCCTTGATTTTGATTTTCTACTTTCGTCAAGACGAATCGATCCGAAACAAATCTACAACCGCATGAGTGATGCCCAATTCGATGCTAAAAGAGCCTTTTTTGATTTAGGAGCTACCCTCGATTTTTCTTTCCGAGCAAGACAGCTGAAGCGACTGGAAGCCGCGATCAAGCGGAACGAAAAAGCCATTCTCGCGGCGCTGCACTCCGATTTGAGAAAATCAGAAATGGAGGCTTACATGACGGAGGTCTCCATCGTCTTGGATGAGATCAGCTACCTGAGAAAAAACCTTAAGGAGTGGATGCGTCCGATCAAACGGCATACACCATTGGCCATGCAGCCATCAAAAACTACCATGCGCTACGAGCCCAAAGGTGTTGTCCTGATCATTGCTCCTTGGAACTACCCTTTCCAATTGGTTATGGACCCGCTCGCCGGCGCAATTGCTGCCGGGTGCTGTGCCGTGGTGAAGCCAAGTGAAGATGCGCCTGCGACCGCCAATATTGTGGAAGACATCATCTCAGAAATTTTCGAAACTTCTTTCATCAGCGTCGTGCAGGGTTTGGGTCACGAAGTTGTCCCTGAACTAATGGACTCATTTCAGTTCAATCATATTTTCTTTACCGGCAGCCCTCAAGTGGGAAGCATTATTGCGAAAAGCGCAGCGGAAAAGCTCACCTCCACTACCCTGGAACTCGGTGGCAAAAGCCCTGCCATTATCGACGGGACAGGGGAACTAAAAACAACCGTGAAACGACTGCTCTGGGGTAAATTCATGAACGCAGGTCAAACCTGTGTAAGCCCCGATTACGTTTTGATAAAGGAGGGATTTCAGGATCGATTTCTGGCAGAAGCCAAAAAAGTAATTGAAGACTATTTTGGTGCAGACCCAAAAACAAGTCAATCTTACCCGAGAATCATTAATCTCAAAAGATTTGAAGCCATTAAAAAACTGATGGCTTCAGGAGATGTGGTGATTGGCGGTCAAACGGATCGAGATGAATTGTATATCGCACCGACCCTTCTGACGAATGTTACTCTCGATGATGATGTGATGAAAGAAGAGATTTTTGGGCCAGTCTTGCCAATCATCCCGTGGGAAACCGAAAGGGAAATCTTGGACATTGTACGACAGAATCGCTACCCCTTGGCTTGCTACTATTTCGGGAAGGACAAGGCCTTGAAGAATTTTATTCTATCCAGAATCGAATTTGGGGGCGGCTCCATCAACAATACCTTGGTTCAATTTGGAAATCCCGACCTCCCCGTGGGTGGCCTTCAACAAAGTGGAAGTGGACATTACCACGGATTCTATAGTTTTGAGTGCTTTAGCAATGCCAAAACCATTGTCGATTCGGCAACGTGGATTGATCCTTCTATTAAGTATCCGCCTTACACCAAAACAAAACTGAATTGGATCAGGCGATTGCTGGGTTAGTCGAGCATAAAAAGATCCTCAACTCTTTTTTCGAGCTCCCGGCAAATCTTAAGCGCCAATCCAGTGGAAGGAACGTACTTCCCTTTTTCGATGGCGTGTATGCTCTGACGGCTTACCCCCGTCTTCTCGGCCAAAGCTTGCTGAGACAGGTTGTTTTCCATGCGAATTTCTCTAAGCTTATTCTGCACGCGCCTCTCTTTTAAATTTCATTAATTGGTAGTGATAACGACCGATATAAATGACATAAAAAGATACCAATGCAATCATCATAAACCACAGAAAGGCAAAATTGTAAAGGAAAAGAATCGCTAGGAGCAATAGCAGCGACTGAATTTTTAAAGCCCAAATCATGGCTTCAAAGCGAAGCCGTTGGAAAAATTCGTCCTCTACCTTTTCTTTTGAGAAAGCAACCAAAACTGCTCCGATAAGAATAAGTAAGGCTATTAACTCATTGGTAAAATTATCTTCCATTAGGCTGAAAAAGGA
>DATFKV010000097.1:0-3164 GCA_035268465.1 Cryomorphaceae bacterium
AGAATGATCATCCCATCGATGGCAATGGAGAAATAAAGCTCATTGCTCTCGGTTTGAGTTTTGGAAATGAGTCCGCCCGAGATGACCAAAACACCTAAATGCATGAGAAGTAACTTTAATTCAATATCTCTCACGAAGTAAAGAGAGAATCCCGCTGCGGCTGACAAGAACAGAAATGCCAACGCGAGATTTCTGGCTTTCTTTACTCCAAACATTTGGGGAATCGTTCTTTGTTGAGGCCAATCAACAGGTAAATCACGTATGTCGAAGGGAATGGTGAGCGCGGTTACGAAAGCAGCTTGCTGAACGACAAACAATATGATCAATGAAGAGTTCCATTCAAGCTCGGCGATGGGTAAAATCACACAAGAAATCGTCCACACCAGAACGATGGTCCACAATTTCATTCCTGGAACGAGCCTTAAGCTGATTTTTCCCCTTTCAGAGGGAATAAACGGATAGGCATAAGCCAAGGAGATCAAACCTGTAAAGCCCAAAACGATCAACTGATAACCTGCCAACTGAAAAACGAGATACCCCATCCCGAGCATCCCGAGGATCATCATAGCGGTACCAAGTTTGGAATAGGACTTGTCTTGACTCAAGTCTCCGATACGTCTCTGAAAATTATAAGTAAACAAAGTGGCGAAAAAAGAGAAGTAAGCCAAAGAATAATCGGGTACCAAGTTTACGAAGGCAGCAGCGCCCAAAACAGAAAAAAGAGAGGCAAATGAAATGAAGAGATTGGTTTTCCCTAAAAAACGGAGGAAGCTGAGTGGAGCATTTTTCAAATTAAAAATTATTGTCGATCACGGCATAGGACAAAAGACCAATTGCGGTACCGATAGCACTACCCAACAGAGCTTTTCGAGCGTATTTGCTCCGCGCATACGTTTCATATCCCGCTGCATAATCCTCATTGTACTTATACTTGGAATCCTGAATATGCTCTTCTTTGATTTTCACTACCGGTATTCGAGCGGTTAAGGCCACCAAAGGAGGCACAGCCAAAGCCAGTACACTTCCGCGGGCTGTATATCCTGTAATCAATCCAACAGCCATCCCTCCATAGAGCCACGCATTTCCCGTAACACCTAATCGCGCATCGCGCTCTCCGATAACAAAAGCCCGCATTTCTGCTACCGCAATGTCTTTGCCGGTAGGCTCGTCATAAAAATAAAAAACCCTTTCCTCTCCTATCGCAGGTTGGAAGGAAAAAACATCTTCTCTTTCTATTGCCCCATCACGAAGAACGACGGGAACTTCTGATCCTTTCTCCGACTTGTAATCCGGCGAGGGAGAAATATTCTGCTTCCGAGCTGAGCGCAAATCAATTCGCTGTCTCTTAAATTGATTCTTATCAAAACGATACTGCAGATTGGTGAAAGAAGTATCATTCAAATTTTCGATTTCAATTTGCTTGCCATTCATCAGCAGCAATTGACCCTTGTCTTGAGCATGGATCGACAAGAATCCACTGCAACCAAAAACGAGAAACGACCAGTTCAACAATCTGTGTTTCAGAATACTGAAAAACATAAGAAAAAATTTTATCAGAAGAGTTAAACCACGAAGGTACTTAAACCGTTCTGAGTCAATTCATGTTATATTTGCACCCTCGAATTTCCACAAAAAACCACTGAAAATGCCTTTACGAAATTTCCCAAAAAGACATATTGGTCCCAGAGATGCTCAAGTGAAAGAGATGATGGCTACCATCGGATATGATTCATTGGATGAGCTGATCGACAAAACGGTTCCGGCTGACATTCGCCTAAAGAAACCATTGGATTTGCCATCTTCAAGAAGCGAGCATTGGTACTTGCGAGAACTAGAGGGCCTCGCTAGAAAGAATGATCTCTTTCGGAGCTACATTGGTATGGGTTATTACAATACAATTGTACCTCCGGCGATTCAGAGAAATGTATTGGAGAATCCGGGGTGGTACACGGCTTACACGCCTTACCAAAGTGAGATCGCCCAAGGAAGATTGGAGGCTTTGATCAATTTCCAGACCATGGTGATGGACTTAACTTCAATGGAAATTGCAAATGCATCCCTATTGGACGAAGCTACTGCCGCGGCCGAGGCCATGAGCATGTTTTTCTCGACTCGTTCCAGGCAAGCTATAAAAGCCGGCGCCAATCGCTTTTTCGTTTCTGAAAGGTGCTTTCCGCAAACTATAGACGTGATTAAAACCCGCGCCTTGCCAATGGATATCGATTTAATCATTGGAAATCACGAGGATTTCAATATGACGGATTCTTTCTTTGGAGCGCTGCTGCAATATCCCGATGGAATCGGGAGCGCGGAAGATTACCGAGAATTTGTAAAACAAGCCCACGAAGCAGGCGCCAAAGTAGCGGTAGCTTCAGACCTGATGAGTCTCGCTCTTTTAACCCCTCCGGGCGAATGGGGAGCAGACGCGGTTGTGGGTAACACGCAACGATTTGGCGTTCCGATGGGATTTGGTGGTCCACACGCAGCCTTTTTTGCCACCAAAGAAGAATTTAAAAGGCACATCCCGGGTAGAATCATCGGCGTTTCTGAAGACCGTCACGGTGAATCGGCTTTCAGGCTGGCGCTGCAAACCAGAGAACAGCACATCAGAAGAGACAAAGCCACTTCAAATATCTGCACAGCTCAAGCACTACTGGCAGTAATGGCTTCGATGTATGCCGTCTACCACGGTCCCGTTGGATTAAAAACAATAGCCGAGAATATTCATTTAAAAACTACACGCCTAGCTTCCGGTTTGCAAAACCTTGGCTATACGGTTCTCAATAAAGTTTACTTTGATACCCTGTTTATCGAGCTCCCCGAAGGTGTAACAAAAGTGGGTATCGAAAAAATAGCCAATGAAAAGGAGATTAACCTGCGCTATTACAACTCCAACCACGTGGGAATAAGCATGGATGAGACCATCTCTCGTCAGGATTTTCAAGATATCTACGAGATATTTCTAGAAGTAGCAGGCCCCAAGCCAAAAGAGATTCCGATAGAAGCTGAGTCTCCGATTCAGGGTTTCTTCCAACGCGAAAGCGCCTTTCTGGAACATCCGGTATTCAATATGTACCACAGCGAGACCGAGTTGATGCGTTACATAAAGCGACTTGAAAACAAAGATCTATCACTCACGCACAGCATGATTTCATTGGGGTCTT
>DATFKV010000098.1:0-2453 GCA_035268465.1 Cryomorphaceae bacterium
TTTGTCGAGAATCATAAAACAATACTTATGTCTGAAAAGCGATTAATTACGGTAGCACACGGTGATGGAATTGGCCCTGAAATTATGGATGCCACTCTTCGCATCATGGAAGCTGCCGGCGCAGAAATAGAAATTGAAACCATTACCATTGGGGAGAAAGCTTACCTCAATGGACACAAGGCAGGTATTGCTCCCGAGGCCTGGGAATCACTTCGTCGATCAAAAGTTTTCTTGAAAGCTCCTATCACCACACCGCAAGGAGGAGGGTTCAAGAGTTTGAATGTAACGACTCGAAAAACTTTGGGGCTTTACGCAAACATTCGACCATGCGCCTCATTGCATCCATTTATTGCGACCAAACATCCTGTCATGGACGTGGTCATCGTTCGTGAAAACGAAGAAGACCTTTATGCAGGTATCGAACACCGCCAAACGGACGATGTGTTTCAGTGCTTGAAACTCATTTCAATTCCGGGGTCAGAAAAAATTGTACGCTACGCATTTGAATATGCCGTAAAATATGGTCGCAAGAAGGTGACTTGCTTCACAAAGGACAATATCATGAAGCTCACAGACGGAATCTTTCACGAGATTTTCGAAGAAGTGGCGAAAGAGTATCCTCAGATTGAAAGCGAACATTGGATCGTTGACATCGGAGCGGCAAAATTGGCCGATACACCCGAAGCATTCGACGTGATAGTGATGCCAAACCTTTACGGAGATGTACTTAGCGATATTGCAGCACAAATTACGGGTTCCGTTGGACTTGCGGGTTCCGCAAATATCGGAGACGGATTTGCCATGTTTGAAGCCATTCATGGTTCGGCTCCCAGAAGAGCAGGACAGAATTTGGCAAATCCTTCGGGATTGATAAAAGGGGCTATCCAAATGCTGGTTCACATCAACCAGCCGGATGTTGCTGAGAGGGTTGAAAACGCATGGCTCAGAACCATGGAAGACGGAGTGCACACCTACGACATTTTCCGCGAAGGAGTCAGTAAGGAAAAAGTGGGAACCAAAGAATTTGCCGATGCAGTAATCGCTCGAATTGGCCAAGAACCTGTGACTCTTCCTAAAGTCAGCTACGAAAAAGGTTCAAAGCCGATTGAAATCAAAATCAAGGATCGACCCGCTCCAAAGAAGGAACTCATAGGTGTGGATATCTTCCTTGATTGGAAAAAAGGTGGACCGGATGGATTGGGAGATCAATTGATCAAGATCACTGAAGGCACCATGAGTTTAGACATGATAACCAACCGAGGAGTAAAGGTTTATCCCAATGGCTTCCCTGAAACGTTCTGCACAAACCACTGGAGATGTCGATGGCTGAGCAAGGACGAAACACCTCTTGATTACAAAGCGGTTTTGGCACTTCAAACCAAGGTGAATCAAGCGGGTTTTGATGTGATTAAAACTGAAAACCTATGCAAATTTGACGGCGAAAGGCAATTCTCTGCCGGACAAGGTCAAGGATAACAATTCTTGAATTGAATCGCATAAGTCGCCTTGCTCAAAGTAGGGCGACTTTTTTTTGCTCTAGATGCATCTTTTTTATCGGCTTGTCGTCAAGTTTGAGAAACCAAGAGTTCCACGGCTATGGAAAAATAGAAGTGGATAATTTATTGCGATATTTTTATATTCGCGGAACCTTGCAAGCCTTGCCATGAAAGTAGTTGTATCAGTTTTTTTATTCCTCTTTTTCTCAATCCATTTAGCTGCCCAACAAGGAGACAGACCTGATCGATGCCATACCGATCAATACCATGAGCAGATGATGCAAGATCCTGATTTTGCCGAAGCCCATGAACAGAAAATGGAAAACATTAAGTTGTGGCTAAAGACCAACACGGATGAGTCCAAATTGGATTGTGACGAAATTCTTTACATCCCCGTGGCAGTTCACTTTCAAAGTCCCGACGGGGGGAGCATCGGAGTATCAGCCGCTTGCGCTGAAGAAATGGCGCTAAGCCAGATTGATGCCATAAATGCAGATTTTGCCGGCACGAATACGGATATAACGAAATGGGAAGACGGACAGGCTACCTGGCCGGGTATTAACAATGGAGAATCCTGCGTTCAGTTTTGTTTGGCTACACTTAATCACCCTGACGGTTCCGGAATAGCTGAAGGAGATTTTGCCATCACTATCGATGAGTATGGCGAAGTTGGAAACATCCCCGAGTGGAGTGGCTACATGAATTGGGCAATCAGAGACATGCAAAATCCTTTGGGGTTTTCGCCGCTGGGTGGCGGTGGAAATGGTGATGTGGTGGTTTGCGGACTTCCCTATTTTGGTACGAGCAATTGCAACGGAGATTTAAGTGGTACTTATGGACTTGGCAGAACTATGACTCATGAGGTCGGGCACTACCTGAGTCTTGAACATCCATTCAATTTTAACGATTGCGCCAGCATTGGTGATGGAATTGATGATACGCCGGCAACCGACACAG
>DATFKV010000099.1:0-2957 GCA_035268465.1 Cryomorphaceae bacterium
CCAATGCCGCCAGCAGTTTTCGGTTGTTGAGACGAATCTCCACGGGTAATCCAAGCTTAGAAAATACCTCATCGAAAATCTGGCAATACTCCACTTCGCATCTCAGCGAGTCCGTACCCACCACATCGGCATCGCACTGAAAGAACTCGCGGTAGCGGCCTTTCTGCGGGCGGTCTGCTCTCCAAACGGGTTGGATTTGATACCGTCTGAACGGGAAGCTCAAGTCGTTTTGGTGTTGCACCACAAATCGAGCAAAGGGAACGGTGAGGTCGTAGCGGAGCGCCATATCTGCTAAATCTTTCTCGGGTCGCTTTCCGCCTTCAGAAACTTCCACTTTTGCTATTGCCGACAAGGCGTTTTGAAGCTTCTGATCGCGTTGAAGAATCTTAAAAATCAATCTGTCTCCCTCATCGCCGTA
Source organism: Cryomorphaceae bacterium (assembly GCA_035268465.1). GTDB lineage: Bacteria > Bacteroidota > Bacteroidia > Flavobacteriales_D > Cryomorphaceae > JAKVAV01. The sequence continues at coordinate 419 of DATFKV010000099.1, forward strand.
CTTTCCCGTCAAAGTTTCCAAGTTCTCCATCGCGGGAGTCTCAATCGGCTGGTAGCCGTACTTTTCAAAAACCGCTCGGATAGTTCCGAAAATGTAATTCCGTTTGCGAACTACGTCGGGTAGAAAATCTCTTGTTCCTTTGGGAGTTGATGGCATTGATGGTCAATAAGGTGTTTTTGTCAATTTATTCAGCTAGCTAAAATGAATTTCAGAGAGCTGTTAGCTATTAGCCTTTAGCAGCTAGCAGCTAATAGCTAAAGGCTAACGGCCCTAACACACTATCCACGTACCAACTTCCGATACTTAATCCTTTTTGGCGTCGTATCTCCGAGTCGCTTCTTCTTATTCTCTTCGTATTCGCTAAACGAACCTTCGAAATAGTAGACTTGCGAGTCGCCTTCGAAAGCGAGAATGTGGGTACAAATTCGATCCAAGAACCAGCGGTCGTGAGAGATCACTACGGCGCAACCCGCAAAGTTTTGAATTCCTTCTTCCAAAGCACGCAAGGTGTTCACGTCGATGTCGTTGGTCGGCTCATCGAGCAGTAGTACGTTGGCTTCTGTCTTCAGAGTCATGGCCAAGTGCAAGCGGTTTCGCTCACCTCCCGAAAGGACTCCGACTTTCTTGTTTTGGTCGGGACCATTGAAGTTGAATTTGGAACAGTAAGCGCGAGAATTAACCTTCTCTCCGCCGACTTCCAAAAATTCCGTTCCACCGGATACCACTTCCCAGACGGTTTTCTCAGGATCAAGGTCAGCGTGTTTTTGATCCACGTAGCCAATCTCTACCGTATCTCCGATTTTGAATTCACCAGCGTCAGGCGTCTCTTCGCCCATGATCATGCGGAAAAGGGTGGTTTTACCCGCACCGTTTGGCCCGATGATTCCTACGATTCCCGCAGGTGGCAATTTGAAATTAAGTCCTTCGTAAAGCAGACGGTCGCCGTAGCCTTTCGCCACATCCACAGCTTCGATGACTTCATTACCGAGTCGTGGTCCGTTGGGAATGGCCAAGGAGATGCGTTGCTCCTTGTCCTTGGTGCCTTCCGACATCATCTTGTCGTAATTTGCGATACGCGCTTTGTTCTTGGCTTGGCGTCCTTTCGGATTCATCCGCACCCATTCGAGCTCGCGCTCCAATTCTTTTCTTCTTTTACTTTCTTGCTTTTCTTCTTGTGCCAATCGCTTGGACTTTTGGTCGAGCCAAGAGCTGTAGTTTCCTTCCCAAGGAATTCCTTGACCACGGTCGAGCTCCAGAATCCATCCTGCCACATTGTCGAGGAAGTATCGATCGTGGGTAACCGCCAGTACGGTCCCCTTGTATTGCTGCAAGTGCTGCTCCAACCACATTACCGACTCGGCGTCGAGGTGGTTGGTGGGCTCATCCAGCAGAAGGATATCGGGTTGCTGAAGCAGAAGTCGGCATAGTGCCACTCGACGACGTTCGCCACCTGAAAGGTTTTTCACGGGCGTATCGCCCTCAGGCGTGCGGAGGGCATCCATGGCAATTTCCAACTTGGTGTCGAGTTCCCATGCTCCCAGAACCTCGATCTTTTCTTGCACCTCGGCCTGACGGTCGATGAGCTTTTGCATTTTGTCGGGATCGTTCATGATCTCTTCGTCCATGAACTTGTTATTAATGTCCTCGTATTCTTGAAGCACATCGGTGATTTCTTTCACTCCTTCCATCACGATTTCTTTCACCGTTTTGGATTCATCCAGTTCGGGTTCCTGTGGAAGGTATCCGAGCGAATAGCCGGGAGAGCGAACCACTTCACCTTTGTAGGCCTCGTCGAGACCTGCTATGATGCGCAGCACGGTTGATTTTCCCGCTCCGTTGAGACCGAGGATTCCAATTTTCGCTCCGTAGAAAAAGGAGAGGTATATGTCTTTAAGTATCTGCTTTCCCTGAGGTGTGGTCTTGTTGACCTTCACCATGGAGAATATGACTTTTTTGTCGTCGCTCATAGAGGTTTATTTTGAGGGGGCAAATATCGGAAAAAATGAGGGTTTTAAGGCGGATCTTGGAGCGTTGTGTTTTTCACGCAAAGACGCTAAGGCGCAAAGAGGAAGTAACTATTCATCAATGAGGAAATCAAAATGAAAAGCTTTCTGCTGATCAAATACATGCTTTAGCAAAATCGACCTTTACATAAAGCCATTCTTGGCGGCTTCGCGCCTTTGCGAGCGTCGTTTTCACCTTCGAATAGTTTTGACCGATTCAACGAAAAACTAATTTACACGTATACTTTATTATATTTGTAGTATAATTAAATGCCATGGATTCAAAAATCACCTTATCGTTTAACAAGGACGTAATTGACAATGCTAAAGCATACGCAAAAGCGCATAATATCAGTCTTTCCCGATTGACGGAATTTATTTTTCAGAAAATAACTTCGGAAGATTATGAGAATCTTCATGATTTCCCTGTATCGGATTGGGTAAGCCAAGTTGCAGAAGGGAAAGTGGAATACAAAAAACGAGGAAGGAAATCGCTGAAAGATGAATTCATGAACTCACGAAAATGAGACTCTTTA
>DATFKV010000100.1:0-2397 GCA_035268465.1 Cryomorphaceae bacterium
GCTCTTCTGCACCGCTAGAATAAATAAGTCCATAAAAAAGCAGCAATCGCCGAATGGCAATTGCTGCTTTTTTTTAACTAAAATCCTATTTCAATCAGTCATAATTACCAATTCGCAGTGCAGCATATACTTGAATCACCCGATTTTTGGCATCGCCCAATAAGATCTCGGCTCCTTCTGAATCTTGAATTTCCTGAAGCCCATACATGTAACGTGCACCGACTTGAAGCAGTCCCAAATTAACGCCCAAACCACCGGTCAAACCGTAGTCAAGACTTTTAAAACTATCATTGTCAATGTCAGCATCAAAATCTCCCAAATCTCCATCCGTTTCGAAGCTGGAATTGGCAAGAAAACTGACATAAGGTCCTGCTTCTATTTGTAGAGCGTCCCCCAAATGAAAGACGGCGAGCACGGGAACATCGATGTAATTGAGATTAAAGGTAGATTCTCCTTCGATGTCAAACCCCAGAACATCTGCATCGTAGGTAGAGGAAGCACCTCTGGCCGAGTACAGAAGCTCGGGCTGGATAGAAAGCAGCTCACCGACGGGAAGATTAAAATAACCCCCGAAGTGGTAGGCAAAGCGATTGTCGACATCGCCATCGTCGATGCTCAGGTTGGAGATGTTTAGTCCACCCTTGATACCCAGGTGCTGGCCGAAGGTAGCGGTGGTAAGTAAGATTGCGAATGTGAGTAGTGAAAGGTTTTTCATGTTGCGTTTGTATTTTTTTGTTTCACTGAATAAGAGAGGAAAATTGTGCCATACAGAAATGAATGGTCCGGCTCTGCTCGCATTGATCTGACGATACCGTCATGACGTGGCTCTAGCGGTTTTTGAGCATTAAACCGCATAGCGTATGATTCGACTTCGGCGGTGATTTCCTTTCTTGCCCGGGGTTAAAAGTCTACAGGTGGGTTGGTGGACGGCGGGAGGCTTCCGGCGGGCGGCTGATCGTGATTTAAGAGGGAGTGTTTCGTGGAAGGCAAATTCGGGATTTTTGGCTTTCTTCTTTTCACTAAAACGGATTAGAATTCACTCGTTCAGAAAAAACTATTCTAGAAACAGATTTATCAAAATGAAAACGCAATTCATTGCTCATTCCGAATTGATCATTGAACATTGACCTTCGCTTTGTACTGAAATGGCTGCAAGCTTGACGCTGCAAGCCAATCGTTATAAAAGTGAGAGTCTCCTCAGGGCGGGGAAAATCGCAATTTTTTTCACTTTCTGCTTTTCACTGTTCACCGTTCACTGATCAAATATTCAACACTGATCTCACTGCTATCTTCTATCTGATATCCCTCCGGGCTGTTAATAAAAATGAACGAATCGTTCACATTTAGGTAACGTCTGGTTCTTTACAGAGAGTGTTTAAATGGGTAGTTTTGTGGATTAGAATTTAACCGACTGTAGATGCTTTCTGATTTCCTGAAATTTCATTTTCTGCTAATTCTCGGCACATTCGTTGTCGTTTCGGGAGTGACGTATGGTCAAAGTGACTTGGTATTAACCGCAGCTTATGATGGTCCTCTGACAGGGGGAACTCCAAAAGGCGTTGAAATCTATGTGATTAACGACACACCTGATTTAAGCATCTACGGTGTAGGTTCTGCAAATAATGGAGGAGGGTCGGATGGTGTAGAATTCACATTTCCTGCAGTAGGTGCAACAGCTGGAGATTTCATTTACATTGCATCTGAATCGCCTCAATTCAATACCTTTTTTGGTTTTGCTCCTGATTGCATAAATGCAGTAATGTTCATCAACGGTGATGACGCCATTGAGCTTTTTCAGAATGGATCAGTTGTCGATGTATTCGGTGCTATTAATACTGATGGTACTGGGGAGCCATGGGAATACTTAGATGGATGGGCTTATCGAAATGACAATACCGGTCCCGACGGTAATACTTTCATCCTTGGCAATTGGAGTTTTAGCGGAACAAATGAGCTTGAAGGAGGGAATACAAATACCACTACTGATTCTCCTATCCCGATAGGAACTTTTCAATACGCCACTACTTGTGTACTTCCTTCATCAGCTGCCACCAACTTAAATATTACCGGGATCACTTCAACATCTGCAAACTTAAATTGGGCAATCGGAGATGGAGAAGGACGAGTAGTTATTGTTAAGCAAGGTTCTGCCATTGATGCAACTCCATCTGATAACACCAGTTATTTGGCAAATTCAATTTTCACCTTAGGAGAGGAGATTGGTAGCGGAAATCACGTAGTCTATAATGGAACAGAAAATTCATTTGGCTTAACAGGGTTGACTCCCGGTCAAGTTTATTATGCCGAAGTATTTGAGTATGGATGCAGTCCGGGCCAAGAGTTGTACCTGACTTCAACTCCTGCTTCTGAAGTATTTTTAGTCGAGCCTACAGATCC
>DATFKV010000101.1:0-4842 GCA_035268465.1 Cryomorphaceae bacterium
CTTTTTTGTAGATTGACATATGTCTAAGTATTCCATATTATCCCTGACACTTTTAATAGTGTGCCTTCAAGGTGCTGCTCAAGAACGGGATTGGTCGGTAGATGAGATTGCAAAAGTTGAATCTCGGAGATTTCATAAAGCTGCTTCCAAAAATGCTACCTCGGAGATCGGGCAACTATATGATTGGCAGTACTCGGTTTGTAAATGGCGTGTCGATCCTTCGCAAAGATGGATAGAAGGAGAGGTAAGTCATACTATTGAATTATATGTACCTGCAGACTCCATCGATTTTGATATGAGTACTGAACTGGAAGTGTCAGCGGTCACGGTAGACGGTATCGAAGCTGAAAGTTTTGACATTACTCCCAACAATGCCTTGTTCATTAAGTCTCCTGCGCTCGAAAGTGAAGGGTCTCATGTAGTGAAGATTGTCTATGCCGGCGAGCCACGACGAAATAATTTCTTTTCCTTTAATCAGGGCTTGCGAAACGACAGTACTTTTGAAATCTGGACATTGTCAGAGCCCTTTGGCGCAGCTGATTGGTGGCCTTGTAAAATGTCTCTGGATGATAAATTGGACAGTGTTCGTATTGAAATAACCATCCCGGAAGGTAATAAGGCAGCTTCACAGGGTGCCTTAGTGGAGACCGTCTTCAATGCTGACCAAACAGAAACTTACATTTGGCATCACACCTATCCGATTCCCGCTTATTTGGTTTCGATGGCGGTAACCAATTATGCGGAATTCAGCTACTTTGCTCAGGGCGAAGGTCAAACAATTGAGATACTTAATTATGTCTATCCTGAAAGGCTGAAAGTTGAGATGGAAAGGGGAAAAGACATCGTGGATATGATGCAACTCTTCTCAGACCTTTTCGGAGAGTACCCATACGCCGGAGAGAAATACGGCCATGCTCAAGCTGCCATACCCGGAGGAATGGAACACAGCACCATGAGCACTATGTCCGGTTTATCTTTTAATCTTTCAGCGCATGAATTGGCCCATCAATGGTTTGGCAACAAAGTAACTTGCGGGAGCTGGGCAGATATTTGGCTAAACGAAGGATTTGCCACTTATTTGACCGGTTTGGTCATTGAACACTTGAAGCCCGATGAATTTGATCAATGGAAAGCGGCTCGAATATCCAGTATTACAGGGCAACCTGAAGGTTCTGTTTTTGTGCAGGACACCTTGAGTAGAGATAGGATTTTTAACGGAAGATTGAGCTACAACAAAGGTGCATATGTACTTCATATGTTGAGGTGGGTCATTGGCGATGAGCTCTTCTTTGAAGGATGTCGAAATTATTTGAACGACCCCGACCTTTCTTTCTCCTATGCACATACCGACGAATTCATCGAAATAATGGAAGAAGTTTCGGGAAATAATCTCACGGAATTCTTTGATGACTGGTATTATGGTGAGGGGTATCCAACATACAAGTTGAGTTATTCCCCGGTTGATGGTGGTGTGCTCGTAAGAATTAATCAGGAACAGAGTCATCCCTCCGTCGATTTCTTCGAGATGCCCGTTCCGGTGCGGTTAGTTGGAGAAGACTCCGATACCATTGTCGTATTGGAAAATGTTATTCAGAATCAAACTTATTTTATTCGTACCAATTTTCTGGTCAATTCACTTGAGTTTGACCCTGCTCGGTGGATTTTATCGCAGAGTGAGGTTTCCATTGATCCCGGCTTAAATGAGGAAGACGAAATGTCATTGCTGGCATATCCGAACCCCGCTTCTTCTGAAGTGCGTTTCTTTTCTTCTACACCGATGCTAAACATTCGTTCTGTGGAGGTATTCGATACAAACGGCAAATTGTGCAAAAGAGCAAATCCACCGGGTGGGATTTTAAATGGTTTTAGGATGGATATTTCCGATCTGGATGCTGCGGTTTACATCTTGAGATTTCAAGGAGTATCTGACTACTCCATTAGACTTGTTAAAATTGAGTAAAATAGATGGAAAATTATTTTTGAATCAATCTTTTTAGGGTTTAGGATGAAGTGCTTGCTTTATTGTATGTTTGAATAAGTCCAAGCGCGACCAAGCTAATTGATAACAAAGAAGATTTGAATTAACTTCGTATTAAATCTCGCAGTAACAACGAATTGAAATGAAAGCCGTACTGAAGAATAAAATGAAAATCATTGTCTTAATAATGACAATGTTTTACCTGGATTTGGAGATGAATGGTCAAGCCGATTATAGCTTTTTAGATCAGACTTGCTATGTGACGAATTTTGACGGTGATACCATCCAGACCGGGAATCTCCTTCTTGAGGATATGCTTACCGATGATCAAATTGATGTCTTTACTTATAGGTATGATTCGGATACGGTGATAACGAATCGAAACGGTCTGGAGGTTCCTGTTTCGAGAAAGTTTGACATTTATTTGCCAAATGATTCGCTTTCGTTCTCATACGCCGGAGGAGATATCAATGCCCTTCCGGTTGTCGTTATTCTTCATTCGGGCCAAGGAGATAAGGAGAGTGCTGCACCCAACGGTTTAAGCTGGGCGCGACGTGGTTATGTGGCGGTCATTCCTTCATATCGTTCAGATAGATTGGGAGTTGACTATTGTTACATCTATACAAAATCTATTTATTTAGCGGCTCAAGATATTTCGGCGGTCGTTCGTTCTTTTAGTTTTCTGTACGACGATAGCAAGTTGCCGGAACCTTCGATCAATCAAAATCCGTTGGTAGGCATTCCTGTCGATGGAGAGTCCATATTTTACAGTGGATTTAGTTATGGAGGATCTGCAGGTTTTCACGCTGCTAGCAGAATGATTCAAGAGCAGTGGGAACCCTATTTGAGTTCCGATGAAGAGTATTTGGTCGACGGGGAAGATGGGACCGTAGAGCTTGGTGATGGCGGGCTGTTGCACTCGACGGGTACGGCATTTATCGATGATTATGAATTTCCTTACGAACGGATTAAAGGAGTAATGTCGCGAACGGCGGCAATTTTTAAACCTGATCAACTGAACTTTGAATTAAGTCCTGTAAAAGTTCCGGCTCAGATCATATGCGGTACTTGTGATCATATCATTCCTTACCAAACAAGAACTTTTGTAAATGATGACGGGCTCTGTGATGCACGTGTGTCATTTCCCGACGGGTCAAATGACACGACCCTTACCTTTTATGGACCTCAGTACATATCAGATCAGATGGATGAAGCCGATATTTACCATGAACTGATCACTTTTTGTAACGGTGGACACACAACCAATCCGTGTGTTATGGATTATATCAATGCCGCTGAAATCCGATTTGTGACGGCAATTTTGAAAGAGGAAGTTGACAATACCGTGGTATACGATGAGGTGTATCGATATCAGTTTGAAAACTATTCGAACACATGTTGCCAACTTGGTGAGGGGGAATATGCCTATCTCGATAAATGCAGCTGCGAACCCGATAACCCATACGAGCCATTTGACTTGCCTTACATTAGCGCTCAGTCATGTCAGTTTATGAATGAATGTGATCTTGACTCGCTGTGCGAATTGATTCCACTTTCTGATGATTTTTTCGAGCAGAGAAAAATCAACTCTAATCTCGGATTGGTGAAGTGCGAGACAGGGTTGTGCCTGCTTTTTTCTTCCGGTGTGGCTGAGGTCTTGACTTTTACCTATTACTCAGAAGAAGGAAAGGAACTTCTTAAGGCACATGAGAGAATACAGCAGGGAATAAACACTATGCCTGTTCCTGCCATTCTGCCTCGTAACAGCACGATCATACTAAGGTTGGAAGGGTATCAAAGTATTAAGTTCTTCTTGAAAGAACTTTAGCCCTGACAAAGCAAAAGCAGAGTTTACTTATTAGTCTCGTTTGAGATTAAGGAGTACTTTTCCTATTTGTCATTCTTTCTGATTTTATTCGGATCAATTTTGGCCACAGACTCGATAACGCCTGCCAACAAACCATCAATCCATTGTGATGGAAATGCTTTTCGCACATCTCTCTCTATAGAAAAATTGCCCTTCCTGACGTTTCCATCCTTGGGGTTGTTTTTCCAAAAAACCAAGGCACCCAAAACATCTGCGAGCGCGTTGAGAACCACTTTCTTCTCACCGGTTTCCTTATCTACTGCTTTAATGCTCAGGCTGTCATATAGGAAGGTAACCACTCCGGTGTTCACTTGATTATTTCCTTCCATATCGAATTTGAGTTCATTCAATTTTCCTGAACTAATTTCGACTCCTGCCATCTTTCGCAGAAAACTACTTAGAAATTCCAGATCAGTATCTGCCAGAGATCCCGATAAATCCCACGGGTTTTGAGCACCGTATTGATACGCTGATTGAACCTTTAATAATGAGCCCCCAAGTGCCAGAGCTTGACCTGCAAAATGAAAAGCTGTTGAGTCTTGATTAAAACTTTGGGCACCTGCATTAGCGGAAATATCTTCGAGGGTCAACTCAGCAACAAGTCCGTTTTTTTGTTGAAGTTTTACCTCCAACTTACCCTTCTCCACCAGTAAACTATCCAAATCAAATGTGATTCCCAAAGCGAGAAACATTTCTTGAGGTAGTTTCGTTTTTCTGTCAGGCAAGCCATAGCTGAAGTCTTTTTCGAGGAGAACCTTGGGTTCGACAATCCTGATTTTGGAAAATGCGTAAATGCTATCAGCTCTTAAATCAGGCAACTCAGCAATTATCTTTTGAACTTGAATGGTATTGCGCGACTTTCGCCAACCGTGATAGGAAGAAAATTCCTTCAAGCTCATTTCAGGAGAGTAGCTGATGGAGTCGATTTGTAATTGTCCACTTTTATCCTTGGTCAATTTCTTGAAACGAAAAACTCCCGTAGAATCCGGGTTTACAA